>DASYJV010000231.1:0-2310 GCA_035996105.1 Candidatus Limnocylindrales bacterium
CCCGGTCTGCGGCTGATCCTCGGTCCGGCACCGGGCAGCGCGCCCCCGAGTCTCGGCCCGAGCAGCACTCCGTCTGCGATCGTCTCGGCCAGCCGTGGACAGGCGACCGATGCGCCGGGGTCCGCGCTCGGGCTTGGCGAGTTGGTCGCGCTTCAGGACCTCGATGCCAGGGCGGGTTTCACGGTGACCCTGCCGTCCGATCCCGCGCTCGGAGCTCCCGATGCTGCCTACGTGAACCCGTCACTGGGCGGCCAGGTCGCCCTGGTCTGGCGGTCGAGCCCGACGCTCGGACGGACATCGGCGGCTGACGTCGGCCTTGTGCTGACCGAATTCCGTGGTGCGGTCGACGGCGGCTTCTTCTCGAAAGCGATCGGCATCGGGACGACCGTCGGATCCGTGAAGGTCCATGGGGAGCCGGGCTTCTGGATCACCGGCGACCCGCATCTCCTGTTCTACACGGGCCCCTCCGGCTTCCTCTACGACGAACGGCGCTGGGTGGGTGACGCGCTCCTCTGGTCGAACGGCCCTGTCACGTATCGGCTTGAGACCTCGCTCGGTCGCGCCGCGGCGCTTCGGATCGCCGACTCGACCTTCTGAAGCCCCGCGACGCATAGGCCCGGGCGGAACCACGGGCGGCTCCGCGGTGTAGGTGGGATACGCGGACGTGGTCCGCCATCTCCCCGACGGAGGAGCGACATGTTGCCGACCGCTCTCGCCAGGCGCCCCCTGATCGCGCTGCTGGTCGCGCTGGAGGTGATCGCGTGCACGGGCAAGGCACCGCCTTCGGTCACGTCGCCCGTCCCAGCGACGCAATACGCCAGCCCGACGCCCGTGGCATCCACCGCACCCGCGATGAACCCCGGCGACGTCTCCGGCGACGCGGGCCTCCTCATCGGGCGAGCTGGCGACCCCGATCTCCACCTGATCGTCGCCAGCACGAACGAGCGCGTGATGGACCTGCCCCCGGGCGTCCCCGACCAGACCTGGGGGCGCTTGCTGACCGCGGCGACCGACGGCACGAGCACGGTCGTCCGGGACCTGACGGTCTACGAGACCGGCGGCCCGCGCCAGACCGTCGCCGGGGCGTGGCGGCTGCCGGTGATCGGTGCAGACCCGACTCCGGTCGGCGTCTCCGACAACGGCCAGACCATCGTCCTCGTCGAGCAGGCTCCGGCCACCGCCGGGACCACGCGCTTCGCGGTCCTCCGCAGGACGCTCGATGCGAAGCCCAGGATCATCGAGCTGAAGGGGTCCTTCGCCTACGACGCGATGTCGCACGACGGCAGGATCCTTTACGTGGTCGAACACCTGTCCGGACCGCCGGACGGCCACTACCAGGTCCGCGCCGTCGACACGGCGACGGGCGCGCTCCAGCACGGGGTCGTCGTCGACAAGTCCGGTGGCAACGAGCCGATGGCCGGCTGGCCGATCGCCCAGGTTCGCCGACCCGACGGCATGGTCTTCACCCTTTATCACGGGGCGGAGCATCCCTTCATCCACGCGCTGAACAGCACCGACGGGTGGGCGCTGTGCATCGACCTCCCCGCCGCGGGCGCCGCGGATACGGCCGCCAGCGCGGACTGGGGCCTGGCCGCGACGGTCGACGGTTCGTCCCTGGTGGCGGCCAACGCGACCCTCGGGCTCGCCGTCGAGATCGACCTTCCCGACCTCGCCATCGCGCGGAGCCGGTCCTTCGCACCTTCGGCCGCGGCCGGGATCTCGCTCGCGAAGTTCGGCCACGAGGTGGGCGGCAATGTCGGTCGCCGACTGGTCGTCTCGCCGGTCGGATCGGCCATCTTTGCGGCCGGTCCCGGCGGGATCGTGCGGATCACGGCGTCGGACCTTTCGATGAGCGGCCGGCTGCTCGAGGGGGTCGCGGTCGACGCGATGGCGATCACCCCGGACGGCGGCACCCTCTACGCCCTGGTCCATGCCGGCGGACACATCGTCAAGCTCGACGCCGTCTCCGGCAAGCAGCTTGGGCAGGTGCCTGGCAGCGGTTTCGACCGGCTGCTGGCCGTCATCCCCTGGTGAGGTGAGTCGCCTCTCAGGCGCGTCTCAGGAAAGACTGCCAACGTTGCGTGATGCCGATCGGTCGAACACGCCTGCTGCTCATCCTGGCCGCGCTCCTGGTCGCCGTCGGGATCGGTGGCTTCTTCGTCTACGACCAGATCCTGCGCGGTGACAGCACAGCCGCATTGTCGTTGCCCGGTGCATCGACGCCGCCCGGGAGCGCGCTCCCGGCGGCCAGCTTCGATGGTGTCGTGGCGGGCACCTGGTCGGTCGCTGGCGGAAGCCAGGCCGGCTATC
>DASYJV010000232.1:0-2159 GCA_035996105.1 Candidatus Limnocylindrales bacterium
CCGTGCGCGACCAGAAGTGGTTCTGGAGATTGAGCGCGTGGCCCTCCCAGCCGCGGGACGCAAAGAACCCCAGGTAGCGCTCCCAGAGCCATGACCCCGCGAGCTCGCCGTGGACGAACAGGAGCGGCTTCCGCCGCGACCGACGCTCCGGGAGCCAGGACTCGATGTACAGCCCGCGGTCGTGGAGCTCCATCTCGTCCTTGCGGATCGGCCGGCCGTTGGCCGACGGGACCTGGGCCCGGGCGAGGATCAGATCGGGTGTTCGCTCGCTCATCGCCGGAGCCTGGCTCGGGAATCGGATTTCGTGTGGTTCAGCATCGGCTCGGGCTCACCATTCGTGCGGGTTGATGACCAGGCCCGTGAGGGCTTTTGGATAGAAATACGTCGACTTCTGGGGCATCACGTCGCCATCGGCGGCGACCGCCGAGATCACCGCGACCGGCGTCGGCTCCAGCAGGAATGCCGCATCGGCGCCGTCGACCCCGCCATCGACGCGAGCGATCGCTTCGGCGGCTGATTTGGAGTACGCGACGGCCCCGGCCGCGACTGCGCCGGGATCGATCCCGACGAGCCGCTCGAGTGCGACGCCGAGCAAGGTTACATCGAGTGCGCGCAAGGCCGCCCCGCCGCCCGGAAGGAACGGCTCGAAGGCGGTGCGTCGCGCGGTGAGGAGCATCCCGCCGTCCCGCGTCCAGAGCCCGAACCGGCCCTCGCCGCCGCGCGCCAGACCGGCCGCCTCGAACCTCCGGCGCAGCTCGGCCACCGGCACATCGCGCTCGACGATGAAGAGCGCATCGAGCTGGCCGAGCATCTTCGCGATCGCCTCCTGGCCCAGGGCTCGAAGGATCCGGTGCGTCGGCAGCACGGTCAGCGGCTCGCCGACGGCGTCCAGGAAGAGCGCCAGGATGTAGTCGAAGGCGGGGTCCTCCTCGCAGGACCGGCTCATCCGCCGTTCGTCTCGGTAGCGCAGCGCCGTCTCGTACCGATGGTGGCCATCCGCGATGGTCACGGGGCGGGCGGACGCGGCCGCAAGCAACGGCGCGACCGCAGCCATCGCGAGCCCGTCGGCGGCCACCACCCAGAGTCGGTGCCGCACGCCGTCGTCGTCCTCGAGATCGAGGTCGGGCGGCCGGGCCGAGGCCGCGTCGAGCACCGGTCGCCCGGCACCGGCCGCATCCTCGTAGAGCACGACGACCGGGCTGGTGTTGACCCCGGTCGCGCGCAGGAGCTTGTAGCGGTCCTCCTTGGGGCCCGACATCGTCCGTTCGTGCGGCAGGACCCCGGACCCCTCTCCGAACGCTTCCAGCCGCAGCCGTGCAAAGAAGCCCCGCTGGACCCGGTCGACGTCCGAGCCCGGGACCTGATACGCCTGTTCGTAGATATAGATCGAGGGATGCGGGTCCTTGTGGAGCGTGCCGTCCGAACGCCAGCCGGCGAGCGTGCGCGCGGCACGACGGTAGCGATCATCGGGTTCATCGCCGGCTTCTTCACGCGGCAGGTCGAGCCGCACGATATTGGCCGGATGGCGGGCCGCCAGCTGGTCTGCCTGCGACGGGCCGATGACGTCGTACGGCGGCGCGACGACCAGTGCTGGCTCGCCGACGGTCGCCACGTCGTAGCGCAGGGCACGGAATGGCCGGATGTCGGGCATGGGACCTCGCCGAACCAGCGCCGCCGGCGGCTCTTGGGATGACCCATCGTACGATAGCCATCGGTCGGCCGTGATGGATCGTGCAACTTTCCGGCGCCACGGGGCGTCCTTGCTGCGACCGACCGCACCCGCGGGTCCACGTGGAGTGTCCGTGCCCAGTCACCAGCGAGCGCCACAGGTCCCATCGCGTGCCGGCCGCGCGGCGAGGATCGCGGCCGTCCTCGCCCTGGCACTGACCGTGCTCGGGTCCCTGCCGGGTCCGGTAGCCGCCGCGGACACGCCCACGATCGAGGCCCACATCCTGCTGGCGGGTCACGCCCGGGTCGGCTCGTGGGTGGCGGTCTCCGTGCATCTCAGGAACGACGGCCCGGCCGTCACGGGCGAGCTTCGACTCGCCGGCGGAAGCCAGGGTCAGACCCGCTTCGGCACGCTGGTCGACCTCCCCACCCTGTCCGACAAGGTCTATCTGCTGTATGCCCAGCCGCCCTCGTTCGGGAGCGAGCTGTCG
>DASYJV010000233.1:0-13472 GCA_035996105.1 Candidatus Limnocylindrales bacterium
CTTCGTCTGACGATCGCTCGCGGGACGCGGTCCGGCGATGGCCGGACGGGCGGAGCCGTCGTCCTTCGGCTACGCTCGGCTGACCATGCCCGCCGCGACCCAGCACGAACGACACCTGGACAGCCCCGATCCGACCGCCACGACCGCGCTCGGTCAGGCGCTCGCGCGCGGCGCCCGGGCGGGCGACGTGCTCTGCCTGTGGGGCGACCTCGGGGCGGGCAAGACGCACCTCGCCAAGGCGTTCGGTGCGGGGCTCGGCGTGACCGACACGATCAGCTCGCCGAGCTACATCCTGATGGCCGAGTACGAGGGACGGCTTCCGCTCTTCCACATCGACCTGTACCGCCTCGCCGACAGCACCGACGCGCTGGCCGGCGGCCTCATCGACGATCGCCAGGCGGCCGGCGTCACGCTCGTGGAATGGCCCGAGCGCCTCGGTCCGGCCCTTCCCGCCGAACGGCTCGACGTGGTCATCGAGGTGTCCGGCGAAACGACGCGATCGATCACGATCCGGGCCATCGGCGAGGGGCCCCGCCGGTTCCTGGAGACCATCCCGTGAGCGGCCCCCCGGACCGCCGGACCACCATCCTGGCCATCGACAGCGCAACGACGCGCGTGGTCGTGGCGCTCGGGACCCGCACCGGAGCGCTGATCGAGGCGACCGATTGGCCGGCAGGTTACCGGCACGGCGAGACCCTCCTGCCGGCCATCGCGAGCCTGCTCGACCACCTCGAGATCGCCCGAAGCTCGCTCGCCGCGGTCGTCGTCGGGACGGGTCCGGGCGCCTTCACCGGACTCCGGGTGGGCCTCGCCACGGCCAAGGGCCTGGCCCACGCGCTGGCCGTTCCGGTCATCGGGATCTCGACCGCGGTCGCGCTCCTCGACGGCGCACCCGCCGGGACCGTCCTCCTGCTCCCGGCCGGGCCGGCGGATCGGATCGTGGTCCGACGGGGAGACCCGGCCCGGCTGCAGCCGGCCGGCCAGGACCTGCCGGCGACCGACGACGGGATGCTTGTGGCGGTCGACCTTGACGGGCGGGCGCCGGCCGGCGCCCTCGAACGCGGCGAAACCGCCCGGGCCCGCCTGGGGGCTGCGCTCATCGCGCTCGGCGCGGCCAGGCTCGCCGCGGGCGATGTCGACGATCTTGCCCGGTTGGTGCCCGAATATGTGACCCTGCCGCGTGGCGTGACCGGAACGAGCGGGGAGGTGTCGTGGTCGCGCGACCTCCGCTGAAGCTGCACATCGAGCCGATGCGGCTCGAGGACCTTCCGGCGGTCCACGCCATCGAACAGGCCAGCTTCGAGGCGCCCTGGCCGCCCGAGGCCTACCGCAACGACCTCGAGACGAACCGGCTGGCGCAATATCTCGTCGCCCGGATCACCGACGATCTCGGGGAGGCGATCGCGGCCTACGGCGGGATGTGGCTGATGGTCGACGAGGGTCACATCATCACCTTCGCCGTCGATCCCGACTGGCGCCGCCAGCACATCGGCGAGCGGCTCCTGCTGGCCTTCCTTGACCTGGCCGCGGACCGCGGCGCGCATGAGGCGACGCTCGAGGTGCGCCTGTCGAACCTGCCCGCGCGCCGGCTGTACGAGAAGTTCGGCTTCCGCCCTGTCGGTCTTCGCCCGCGCTACTACAGCGACAACGGGGAGGACGCCCTGATCATGACCACCGAGGCACTCGCCGACGCGTCGATGCGTGCGCGGATCGAGCGGCTGCGCGCCGAGATCGATGCCGCGCCGGCGCCGACCCGGCCGGGGACGGGCGGCCGGTGAGGGCCGGATCGTGAGCGGCGGGCTCATCCTCGCCATCGAATCGTCGTGCGACGAGACGGGCATCGCCCTGATCGAGGATGGACGGCTGATCCGCAGCAACGTGGTCGCCTCGCAGGTCGCCCTCCATGCGCCATCGGGCGGGATCGTCCCCGAGGTCGCCGCACGGGCCCACCTGCGCTGGATCGTGCCGGTCCTCGACCAGGCGCTCAGCGACGCGGGCGACGGCAGCCCGATCGCCTGGGACGAGGTCGAGGCGATCGCAGTGACCTATGGCCCGGGCCTCGCCGGCTCCCTGCTAGTCGGGATCAACCTGGCCAAGGCCCTGGCCTGGGTCCACGATCGACCCCTCGTCGGGGTCAACCATCTCGAGGGCCATGTCTACGCGGCCTGGCTGCGGGATCCGGGCGAGGCGGAGCGTCCCGATCCCGTCTTCCCGCTGGTAGCGCTTGTCGTGTCCGGCGGCCACACCTTCCTCGCCGAGATGCGCGACCACCTGACCTACCGGCTGCTCGGGACGACCCTCGACGACGCGGCCGGCGAGGCGTTCGACAAGGTCGGCCGGCTGCTCGGGCTCGGCTATCCCGGCGGGCCGGCGATCGGACGGGCGGCCGAAACGGCGACGCATCGGGACCGGGTCTTCCCGCGCGCCTGGCTCGGCGATTCGTACGATCTCAGCTTCTCGGGGCTCAAGACGGCCGCGCGTCGGATCGTCGCCGAAGCCCGCGTCGACGCCGGGCTGGCGGACCACCCCGATGAGCCGCTCCCCGACGACGTCACCGCCGAGCTCGCCTGGGGGTTCCAGGATTCGGTCGTCGATGTCCTCGTGACGAAGACGATCCGGGCTGCGGAGGCGGTCGGCGCGCGCTCGATCGTGGTCGGCGGCGGTGTCGCGGCGAACACCGCGCTCCGTGCCAGGCTGGCCGACGAGACCGAGGCCCGCAGCCTGCCGCTGATCGTGCCGCGACCGGCCCTGTGCACGGACAACGGGGCGATGATCGGCGCCGCCGGGGCGCGCCGGTTCGCCGCCGGCCGGCGTTCCGGGCTGGATCTGGATGCGCGGCCGTCGCTGCCGCTGGCCGCCCGGTGAGCGGCCGTTGACGCGGCCGAACGGCCCGGCCGCGCCGCGGGTCGATCCCGACGCCGTGCGCGCGACGCTGCGCGCGGCCGGGCTTCGGGCGCGGCACGGCCTCTCGCAGAATTTCCTGGCCGATCCCGACGTGCTCGACGCCATCCTCGCCGAAGCGGATCCGCCGCCGGGACGTCGCGTGCTCGAGATCGGTCCCGGTCTCGGGCTGCTGACCGGTGGCCTCCTGGCCGCCGGGGCGGCGGTCACGGCGGTCGAGCTCGACCGCGGGCTGGCCGCCTTCCTGCGCGAACGGTTCGATGGTGTCGCCTCGCTCCGCCTGATCGAGGGCGATGCGCTCGACCAGGAGCTCGTCCTCCTCGTCGAGCCGCCGTACGACGTCGTCGCCAACCTGCCGTATCACATCACCAGCCCGATCCTGCACGCGCTCCTAGGCCAGCCGCCCCGCCCCGAACGGCTCGTCCTGATGGTGCAGCGCGAGGTCGCGGAGCGGATCGCCGCGCCACCCGGGAAGATGAGCTACATCTCGGTCTTCGTGCAGTACCACGCGCGGGTGCGCATCGCCTTCACGGTCCCGGCCGGTGCCTTTGAGCCGGCGCCGGCGGTCGAGTCCGCGGTGATCGTCGTCGAGCCGTACGCCGACGATGACCGTCTTGATCCCGCGACCGAGGACCAGCTCTGGCGGGTCGTGCAGGCCGCGTTCCGCGAGCGACGCAAGATGATCCACAACGTCCTGTCGCGACAGCTTCCCCTCGAGCCAGGGCGGGTCACCACGGCGCTGTCGGTCGCCGGCATCGACCCGGACCGGCGGCCGCAGACACTCGCCGTCGGGGAGTGGCTGGCGCTGCGCGAGGCGCTCGGCCCGGTCGGCCCCGATGGGCGGGGAACACGGGGCGGCGCATGACGGCCACCGAGGATCCCCTTCGTCGGCTCTCACCGGTCGTTCGGATCGCCCCGGCCAAGCTCAACCTGACCCTGGCCGTCGTCGGGCGGCGAGACGACGGCTATCACACGCTCCACTCGATCTTCGTGCCGCTGACGCTGGCCGACCGACTGAGCGTGGCTGCGGTGGCAGGCTCGCAGGACACACTGCACGTGGACGGGCTCGATGCCGGACCGCCAGCCGACAACCTGGTCCTGCGCGCGATCGCCGCCGCGCGGGCCGCGGTGGGCGGCGGCTGGCCGGGAGGGCCCGGTCCGGCACCGGCCCTCGCGGCGCGCCTGGACAAGCACATCCCGGTCGCCGCGGGGCTCGCCGGTGGCTCGTCCGACGCGGCCGCGACCGTCGACGGCGCGCTCGAGGCCTGGGGCGCCGAGCTCGATGATCACGTCCACCAGGCGGTCGCCGCCCATCTCGGCTCGGACGTCCCATTCTTCCGCGTCGGCGGCCCGGCGCTCGTGGAGGGCCGCGGCGAGCAGGTCGCGCCGCTCGACGGGCTGCACGGCTCGCCTGGCATCCTGCTGGTCACGCCGTCGATCGCGGTCGCGACCGCCGACGTGTTCGCCGCCTTCGACGGCATCCGGTCCCAGGGCGACGGTTCGGTCCGGATGTCCTCGGTGCATCTTGCCGAGGAGCTGCGATCGGGGCTGACCGCGGCGAACCTCGTGGCGCGGGCAGGGGTCCTCGCCTCGGCCAACGACCTCCTGCCGGCGGCCTCGCTCGTCCTGCCGGAGCTGGTCCCGTTCAAGCGAGCGCTGAGCCGGCTGCTCGGTCGACCGATCGGTCTCTCCGGCTCCGGACCGACCCTCTGGGCGCTCTATGATTCACAGCCCGGGGCCGACGCTGCCGCCGAGACCGTCCGGGCCGCAGTGGCCGATGGTCGACTCGATGCGCCTGGGGCCTCGCCGCCATTCATCTGTGCCACCGCGATCGTCAACCGCCGCAAGCAGGGGAGCGAGTCATGAGTCGTCGCGCGATCTCGACAGCGGGGGCGCCCGCCGCCATCGGTCCGTACAGCCAGGGGGTCATCGCCGATGACCTCTTCTTCAGCGCCGGCCAGGCAGGCCTCGACCCGGCGACCGGCGCGCTCGTCGAGGGCGGTATCGAGCCCGAGACCGAGCGCGTGCTGGCGAACCTGACCGCGGTGCTGGACGCTGCCGGCGGCTCGTGGGGCGACGTGATCAAGACCACGATCTTCCTGGTGGACATGGCCGACTTCGCGACCGTCAACACGATCTATGGCCGGTTCGTCGGCGATCCGCCTCCAGCGCGATCGACGGTGGGTGTCGCCGCGTTGCCAAAGGGTGCACGGGTCGAGATCGAGCTGATCGCCCGCCTCGGTTGACACCCCGGATGAGCCACCCCTACGATGCCGCGACCCACTGATGACTGCTGATCCTTCCGCGCCGGGCCCCTCGACGACCGGCACGATCGCCGTCGTGATGGCGGCCGGGATCGGCACCCGGATGAAGTCGGCCGTGCCCAAGGTCCTCCACGAGCTGTGCGGGCGCCCGATGCTCGCCTATGTCCTCGACGCCTGGGCGAGCACCGCTGCCGGTTCGGCCGGCAAGCCTCCGGTGGTGGTCTACTCGCCGGCCGTCGCCGCGGTCGTCGACGCGTTCGAGGGTCGGGCCACCTTCGCGCTCCAGGGATCGCCGCGCGGGACGGGCGACGCGGTCCGGGCCGCCCTGGAGGCGATCAGCGAGGACGCGACCGAGATCCTCGTCCTCTCCGGCGACGTGCCACTGGTGACGGGCGCGGACCTCGAGGCGATCGTCGAGGCCCGTCGCGAGGATGATGCGGCGATCGCGCTGGCCAGCGTCTTCGCGGCGGACCCGGCGCAGCTGGGAAGGGTCGTCCGAAGCGAGTTCGGCACGGTCGAGCGCATCGTCGAGGCGAGGGACGCGACCCCCGAGGAGCTGGACGGCAACGAGACGAACGCGGGGCTGTACGCCTTCGATGCGGCGTGGCTCCGCCGGCGGATCGGTGCGCTCGACCCGTCGCCCGCGACCGGCGAGCTGTACCTGACCGAGCTCGTCCGGCTTGCCCGCGAGGATGGCCGGATCGTGAGCGCCGTGGGGTTCGAGGACGATGGCCGGTTCGATGGGATCAACGATCGCTCGCAACTGGCCGCCGCCGAATGGACGATGCGCGTCCGGCTCAACGAGGCGCACATGCGCAATGGGGTCACGATGCGCGATCCGTCGACGGTCTACCTGGACTGGAGCGTCGAGCTGGGCTCGGACGTCACGCTCGAGCCGAATGTCATCCTGCGCGGCAACACCCGGGTCGGCGACGGGACGGTCATCGGGGCCGGCAGCCAGCTCATCGATGCGACCATCGGCGCCCACGCCCGTGTCTGGGCGAGCATCGTCGAGTCATCGACCGTCGAGGACGCGGCGACCGTCGGGCCGTTCAGTCACCTGCGCCCCGGCAGCGTGGTGGCCAGCGGCGCGGAGGTCGGCAATTTCGCCGAGCTCAAGAACACCCGTCTCGGCGCCGGTTCGAAGCAGCACCACATGAGCTACCTCGGCGACGCCGAGATCGGCGAGCACGTCAACATCGGCGCCGGCAGCATCACCGCCAACTACGACGGGAGCCGCAAGCACCCGACCACGATCGGTGACGGCGCCTTCATCGGCGTCGACACGATGCTCATCGCGCCATTGACGGTGGGGGAGGGCGCGCGGACGGGCGCCGGTGCCGTGGTCACGCGCGACGTGCCGCCGGGCAAGCTCGCGGTCGGCGTGCCGGCGCGGATCCGCGAGCCGCGCGCCAAACCGGCGGCTGGCCTACCCGACGAGGCCGCCGCTGACCCCGAGGACCGCGTCGACCGACGGGACGGGGCGGTCTAGATGGACACCATCCTCCAGCTCCTCGTCATCATCGTCCTGACCTTCTTCGAGGCGATCTTCGTGGCGGCCGAGATCGCGCTCGTGACCATCCGTCGGACTCGCATCGAGCAGCTCGCGGACGAAGGCAACCGGAGCGCTCGCCGGGTCAAGCACCTGGTCGCGTCGCCGGGCCGATTCCTCGCGGTCACCCAGATCGGGCTGACATTCCTGGGCTTCCTGGCCTCGGCCTATGCCGCGGTCAACCTCACCGCCAGTCTCGAGGCGGCGTTCAAGTCGACCGGGCTGCCGATCGTGTCGACCTCGGCGCAGCCGCTGGCGCTGATCATCGTCACCCTCCTGCTCAGCCTGTTCACCATCGTCTTTGGCGAGCTCGTGCCAAAGAGCCTGGCGCTCGCCCATACCGAGCAGTTCGCGCTGCGGCTGAGCGGTTTCATCGTGGTGCTCCTGCGCGTGCTCGGCCCGCTGGTCGGGGTCCTCACTGCGATCACGACGAGCGTGGCGAGGATGCTCGGCGCGGGCGACCAGGCGCAGGGCGTGATGAGCACCGAGGAGCTCAAGATCCTCGTCGAGCGCGGCGGTGAGCAGGGCATCCTCGAGGCGGAGGAGGAGCAGATGATCCACGCGGTCATCGAGCTCGGCGACCAGCGCGTCCACGAGGTCATGGTCCCGCGCATCGCGACGGTCACGCTCGCGGCCAGCGCCTCGATGGAGGAGGCGATCGACACGGTCATCGAGGAGGGCCACAGCCGCATCCCGGTCTACGAGGACACCATCGACGAGATCATCGGGATCCTCTACGCCAAGGATCTGCTGCCGTTCCTGCGGGCGTCGGCGCCCGAGCGGCCGGCCCTCCGGTCGATCCTCCGGACGCCGGTCTTCGTGCCCGAGTCGATGAGCGTCGACGACCTGCTGCATGAGTTCCAGCGGCGCAAGGTCCACATCGCGATCGTGCTCGACGAATATGGCGGGACGGCCGGGCTGGTCACCATCGAGGACCTGCTCGAGGAGATCGTAGGCGAGATCCAGGACGAGTACGACGAGGAGGAGCCGCTCATCGTCCGTCTCTCCGAGGACGAGGCCCGGATCGACGGGCGCGCCGATGTCGACGACCTAGGCGAGCTGTTCGACACCAACCTCGGGCTCGAGGACGCTGACGAGTACGACACGGTCGGCGGATTGCTCTATCACCGCATCGGCGGCATCCCGAAACCGGGCGACCAGGTCCAGGTCGGCGGGTTGACCCTCACCGTGGAGACGACCGACGGGCGCCGCGTCGGCAAGGTCCTCGCCGTGCGCCACCGCGATCCCGATGCCCCCGACGACGACGAGGCGGACCGCTAGTCGGTCGAGGGCCGAGCGACCTAGGCGCTGATGACCGAGACGATGATCTCTTCGAGGCGGGCACGCGCGCCCGGCTTGACCACGCCGGCGGCGTCGAGCTCGGCGAGTGCCTCATCGCGGTAGCGGCGCGCCCGATCGCGGGTGTACTCCCGGGCTCCCGAGCGTTCGAGGATGTCGATCACCTCGGTCACGTCGGCCGTGCTCGGGTCGGTCGTTGCGTAGAACCGGGCGAGCCGCTCGCGGTCCTCGGGCCCGGCATGCTCCCAGGCGTAGATGACCGGGAGTGTCTTCTTGCGGTGGAGGAGGTCGGACGGCTCCTTGCCGGTCGTCTGCTCGGGGCCCCAGATGCCGAGGAGGTCGTCGTTGAGCTGGAAGGCCAGCCCGAGCGCCCAGCCGAACCCGCGATAGCGGGCGACGACCTCATCGTCGGTCGTGGCCAGGAGCGCCCCGGCCTCGATCGAGGCCGCGATGAGGGCGGCCGTCTTGCGGCCGATCATGTCGAAGTAGAGGTCGACGCTCATGAGCTCGATGGACGCGCTCATCGCGATGTCGATGTACTGGCCCTCGCACAGCGCCAGGCACGTCTCGTCGTAGAGCCGCATGAGCCGCAGCACGGTCCGATCGGAGAAGCCGAGGTCGGTGAGCCGATGGAGGGCGATGCGCGACAGGCTGAACATCGTGTCGCCGGTATTGATGGCCTGCGGCACGCCGTGGACCGTCCACAGGGTCGGCCGATGGCGCCGTTCGACGTCGCCGTCCTCGATGTCATCGTGGACCAGCGAGAAGTTGTGGCCGAGCTCAACCGCCGCGGCGCCGGGCAGGGCTCGCTGATGCTCGCCGGTGATGCTTGCATACGCCAGCAGCCCGAGCAGCGGTCGCATCCGCTTGCCGCCCGAGGCACCCGACCCGTCGAGCGCGAGGTGATAGCGGACCATCTCGTACAGTCCATGGGTCGAGGGATCGCGATCGCGCACGAGGCGGACGATCTCGCTCTCGGTGTCGGCGATCAGGGCAGCGAGATCGATGTCCTGGGAGGCGGTGGTCATCGTGCGGCGAGTGTACACGAAACGTGCGCTGTGCAAGTAGCCTGATTGGCCGGGGCTGACGCCGGGAGCGGCGCTTGGTGCGGCGCCGGTGCGGGGGACGCGTCCGCACCGACGCCTGCTGTTGTGTTCGTCGGCGAGGCGGGATCGGATCGCTCACCGTCGGCCATCCGGTGGTACCGTCGCCGGGATGCCCGTCCCTCGCCGCTACGTCACCGACGCGATCGTCCTGTCCCGGTTCGACCTCGGCGAAGCGGATCGCGTGCTGACCCTGATCACCCCGGGGATCGGCAAGCTCAAGGCGATCGCAAAGGGGGTCCGTCGGCCGACATCCCGGCTTGGTGGCAGCCTCGAGCCCTTCGCCGAGCTCACCATCGCGCTCGCCCGGGGCCGGACCTTCGATGTCGTGACCCAGGTCAGCGTCGGCCACGCATGGCTTCGGCTGCGCGACTCACTCGAATCCGCGGCGACGGCCTGGTACCTGGCGGAGCTCGCCGATCGCTCGCTCGAGGAGCGCCACGCGGCCGAGCCGCTCTACACGCTGCTTCGCCGGGCCTATGAGCTGCTCGACGCCGAGATGGCGCCCGGACGCGTGGCGCGCTGGTACGAGATGCACCTCCTCGACGAGCTGGGTCAGCGCCCCGAGGTCGATCGCTGCGTCGAATGCGACCGCGTCCTCGAGGCGGCCGAGCGGTTCCGCTGGGTCCCACTCCTGGGTGGCGTCCTGTGCGAGCGTTGTCCGGGGCCGGCCTACGACCGGACCGGGATCTCGCTCGAGGCGCTCAAGCTGCTCAAGGCCTACCAGCGTCTCGACATCGAGGCGATCGCGACATTGCGGCTCGCCCCCGACATCGAGCGCGAGACCGAGGCCGCGCTGCGCGATTTCGTGCGCACCGCCCTCGAGCGCGACGCCCGATCGCTGGCGTTCCTCGATGAGGTCAGGGAGCCGGCGGTCCGGCGCTGATGGCGACGATCGAGCTCCGTGACATCGAGACGGATGCCGATCGTGCGGCCGTCCTCGCGCTAAGCCTGTCGCCCGGCCAGGAGCTCTTCGTGGCCAGCGTGGAAGAGTCGTTCCAGGATGCCATCGACGATATCCGAGCGTGCCCGCGGATGTGGTCCGTCCACGCGGACGGTCGCGTCGTGGGCTTCGTGATGATCAGCGACGGGATCCCCCTCGAACGGCTCGCCTCTGACGATGACCTCCTAGGCCCGTACTTCCTGTGGCGCCTGATGATCCACCGGGAGGAGCAGGGCAAGGGGTACGGGACGGCAGTCCTCGACGCGGTCGTCGCCTATCTCGCCCGGCGACCCAGCGCGGACGTGCTCTGGACGAGTGTCGGTCAGGGGCCGGGGACGCCGCAGCCCTTCTACGAGCGATACGGCTTCGTGCCGACCGGCGATCTCATGGGCGATGAGGCCGTGCTGCGCCTCGACCTGCGCGGCCCGGGCCGATGAGCGCGCGGGGAGCGCTCGCTATCGGGCTCGCCGGCGCGGCCACGGCCGCCACGGCGGTCGCGGCGCGTGTCGTCGGTCGCACATTGGTCGGGCGGACGGAGGCGCGTCATTGCACGACTCGGCTCCGGCCGCCGTACGCCGTATCGGACCGGGCGCGAGCGCTCCACGAGCGACTGTGGGTCGCCGACCTCCATGCCGACTCCCTGCTGTGGGGCCGTGACCTCCTCGTTCGCGCCGACCGCGGCCATGTCGACGTGCCGCGGCTGATCGAGGGCAACGTCGCACTCCAGGTCCTGGCGGTCACCACGAAGTCGCCGCGTCACCTGAACATCGAGCGCAACGACGATCGGAGCGACGATGTCGTGCTCCTGGCCCTCGCCCTGGGCTGGCCTCGCGCGACCTGGCGGAGCCTCCTGGCACGGGCACTCCACCTCGCCTCGCGCGCCGATTCGATGGCCGAGCGCTCCGGGGGCAGGCTCACGATCATCCGTTCGAAGGCGGATCTGGCCGCCTATCAACGCCGTCGCGTGGAGCACCCGGTGATCACCGCGGCCCTCCTCTCGATCGAGGGCGCCCACGCCCTCGACGGCGACCCGGCCAATGTCGAGGTCGTCGCGGACGCGGGTTTCCGGATGATGTCGCCGAGCCACTTCTTCGACAACGCGTTCGGCGGCTCGGCGCACGGCCTGGTCAAGGGTGGCCTGACCGATGCCGGGCGCGAGATGGTCGCGCGGATGGAGGCGCGCGGGATGCTCGTCGATCTCGCCCACGCCTCGGCGGCGACGATCGACGACGTGCTGGCGATGGCCGCCCGGCCAGTGGTCGCGTCGCACACGGGCGTGCGAGGCACCTGCGACAACGCCCGGAACCTGAGCGATGCGCACCTGCGGGGGATCGCCCGGACAGGGGGTCTGGTCGGCATCGGGTTCTGGCCGACGGCCTGCGGCGGCGATGATGTCGGTTCGATCGCCCGCGCGATCCGCTACGCGGTCGACACCGCAGGCATCGAGCACGTCGGGCTCGGTTCCGATTTCGATGGTGCCGTGGGCGTGCCGTTCGATGCGACCGGGCTGGTCCTGCTGACCGACGCCCTCCTCGATGAGGGCTTCACCGACGACGAGATCACCAGGGTGATGGGCGGCAACGCCGGTCGCCTGCTGGCCGATGCCCTCCCGGACGACATCCGCCGCGTCCCGGCCTCGGATCAGATGAGTGGCGCGATGAGCGCCGCCGCCCGCGCCGCGCCATCGGTCTCGACGGGCCGGTAGTCGATCGGTCTGTCGATCTCGGTCGCGATCGCCTCGGCGATGACCTCCGGCGGGGATGCGTCGTAGTCCATGTAGCGGCCGGCACCGTAGCGCTCGAGCCGGTGGCGGACGTGTCGGTTCTGCTCGAAGTGGTCGCGCAGGGGGAAGTAGAGGAAGGGCCGGCGGGCGGCGGCAAGCTCCATGGTCGTCGTGAGCCCGCCCTGGACGACCGCCAGATCGCAGGCGGCCAGGTGGCGGTAGAGGTCGGGCACGAACGCCCGGACCTCGACGCCCGGTGCGGCGCCGAGCGAGGCCGGGTCGATGCGCGGCCCCGCGACGGCGATCATCCGCAGCCCGTTGACGCGGCGCGCCGCCGCCGGGTAGCTGGCGATCACCCGACGAAGGAGCGCCTCACCGACCCCCGACCCACCAACGGTCACGATCACCACCCGCTCGTCGGGCCGATAGCCGAGCTCCGCCCGCAGCGCCTCACGACCCTCGATCAGCGGCTTCGGGTCGAAGCCGCTCACATAGCCGCTGAAGTCGAAGTGTCGCTCCGTCCAGTCGCGGATCGGCCCGAGCCCGGGGCCGAAGTCGTCGGGCACGATGTCGTCCGGCTCGCCGACGAAGATCGCCCGGTCGCGGAGGCGTGGGAAGCGCTCGACGTGCTCGATCATCTCGGCGTTGTAATCGGCCGTCAGATCGGCCTCGCGCTCGCCGCCGGACGGCATCGGGAGCCAGCCGACGAAGTCGGTCATCCATGCGAAGGCCGTGCGCTTGAGCTCCGGGTTCTCGTGGAGGAAGTGGTCGACGTCCCAGGCCTCGTCGCCGATGACGAGGTCGTACTCGCCACCCTCGACCGCGTCGTGGAAGACCATGAAGTTCGCGACCAGGATCTCGTCCATCCGGCGGATCGCCTGGAAGGCGTTGAGGTCGTGCTCGGACGACTCGGCGGTGATGTGCGCCGACTCGGACGCGAGCTCGGCGCTCAGCGGATGGATGCGTTCGCCGTGCGCCTCCAGCACGGCCGTCACCGGGCTCTGGGCGAGCCAGTCGATCTCGAGGTCGGGGTGTAGCACCCGCAGCTCGGCGGCGATGGCGACATCGCGCTGGGCGTGCCCGAGACCGATCGGCGAGGAGATGTACAGGGCCCGGCGGCGACGGGCCAGTGCTCGGGTCCAGGTCCGGGTGGTCGACGGCGCGTTCACCGGGTTGTCTCCTCTGGCAGGGACCGGACGAAGTCACGGATCAGCAGGTTGGCCAGGACCGGATGGCGGCCCGGGATCATGTGACCGGCGCCCTCGACGACGATCAGCGGGGCGCCGGTCAGCTCGGCGAGGACCCTGGATCGCTCCATCGGCTGGCAGCGGTCGTCGGAGCCGTGGACGAGCAGCATCGGGCAGCGCACCGCCCGGCAGGTCGCCTCGATCGAGGCCCGATCCCAGTCTCCCGGCGCCGACGCGTCGGCGAGCATGACGTCGACCGAGCCATCGAGCGCCCAGCCGACGGCATCCTCGAGCTGCTTGGTCGAGTGTCGCTCGGGTAGCATCTGGTCGAAGAAGAACCGCGCGAAGCCGGGATAATCGCGCCGGAAATAGTGGCGGTTCAGCTTGGCCCAGCCCTCGTCGCTCGGCAGCTCATCGGCGAAGGACTGGCGGAACGGGAACGGCGGCGAGAGGAGCGGGACGCCGGGTGCGAATGCCACGATGCCGCGAACTCGTTCCGG
>DASYJV010000234.1:0-6024 GCA_035996105.1 Candidatus Limnocylindrales bacterium
GGACTCCCCGCTACGCGGCGAGACGCATCGCCTGGCACGCCCTCGATCACGCGTGGGAGATGGAGGACCGCGCCGATCGTTAGGGCGCCACGCTCGTGAAGAGGCCCGCCACCTCGGTGGCCTCGATCGGCCGCGGAGCATCGATCAGCCCGACCGCGGCCGCCGCCTCCCCGATCAACGCAGCAGGCGACCGACCCGCCGCCCGAAGCTCCCGAACCGAGGTGTCGGCCTCGGCCTTTGACAGCTTGCGGCCGTCGGCGGTGGTGACGAGCGGGTGGTGGGCGAAGGTGGCGCCGGACGCTCGGCCGAGCAGGCGTGCCAGTCGGATCTGGGCCGGTGTCGCCGCGAGCAGGTCGCGACCGCGCACGATCAGGTCCACGCCCTGGCGCAGATCGTCGACGACGACCGAGAATCCGTACGTCCAGTTGCCATCCCGGTCACGGACGGTCATGTCGCCATCGGCTCCGACCTCGTCCGCGCACGGCCCGACGATCGCATCCATCCAGCGTTCCGAGCCGCCCCCGAGCGCGACGCGAAGTGTCGGCCCGGGCAGGCCGCGGAGCCGGCACTCCCCCGGGCAACCCGGTCCGTGCCAGCGGCGGCCATGCTCGCTGGCCCAGGTCTCGAACGTCGATCGCGAGCAATCGCAGCCGTAGACCAGGGTCTCGGACCGCAGCTGGTCGAGTGCGGCGGCGTACGGCGACGGGTCATCGGACTGGCGCACCGGTCCGTCGTCCGGGACGAACCCCAGCCACGCCAGGTCCTCCAGGATCGCGATCTCGAACTGGGGGCGGGAGCGAGCCCGATCGTGGTCCTCGATCCGCAGCAGGACGCGACCCCCGGCCGCGCCGGCAAGGCCCCAGATCCAGATGGCGTTGGCGACATGGCCGAGGTGAAGGTGGCCCGTCGGCGCGGGCGCGAAGCGGGTCAGCCCGCCGCGGCGCAGGCCACCGACCTCAGTCGACGTCGTCGCCTCCAGGCTCGATCTCGATCGTCGTGCGCGCGCGGTCGCGGTCGCGGGTCTCGAGCGCACGGGTCACCGCAAACAGCCGACGGTAGAGGGACAGGAGCTCGGCCTGCGGCAGTGGTCCGTCATTGGCGATGGTGACGCGGAGCAGCACCTCGCGCTCCCGTTGTGGATCGCGGATCGCCCGGCGTCCAGCGGCCTGCTTGGCGCGGCCGGCCTCGCGGGCGAGCTCGGCGCGTTCGTTGAGCAGCGCGACGATCCGACGGTCCAGCGCGTCGATCCGCATCCGCAGCCGTCGCAGCTCGGCGCTTTCCTGGATGCCCGGCCGGCCGCGTCCCCGGTCAGGCACGGGCACCACCGTAGCGTCGCGCGATCGACTCGAGGGCGAGGTGATATCCCCGCGCACCCTGCCCGACGATCGTCTCGATCGCGATGTCGTGGAGGAAGTTGACCTGTCGGAACGGCTCCCGGCGTCCAGGGTCGGAGAGATGGACCTCGATGAACGGCCGCTGGACCGCCAGCAGCGCGTCCCGCAGCGAGACGCTCGTGTGTGTCAGCCCACCGGCGTTGACGACGGCGACGTCGAAATCGCGGCGGTGGAGTCGGTCGATGAGGGCGCCCTCGTGGTTCGACTGGAAGAAGGCGATCGTGAGTCCCAGCTCGGTGGCACGCGTGGCCAGGCCGGCGTGGATCTCGTCGAGCGATTCGAAGCCGTAGATCTCGGGTTCGCGCGTGCCGACCAGGTTGAGGTTCGGGCCCTGGAGGACCAGGACGGCGGTCACCGCGCGCTCCCGGTGCCGGCGGCAAGGAGACCCGCTGCGGCCCGCTCGACGATGGCCGGGTCGATGTCGTCACGTACGACGACCCCATCGGCGGTCGGCAGGACCCAGCGAAGTCGCCCGCCCTCGTGCTTCTTGTCGGTGGCGAGGTGCTCCATGACGGAGGCGAGCGAGTAGGGCAGCGGCTCGGTCGCGAGCCCGAGCGCATCGAGCGCCCGCCCGATCCGTTCCGCCCGCTGCGATGGTGTGACCCCCGCCTCGACGCCGATGCGCGTCGCCGCGCGAAGCCCGTAGGCCACGGCCTCGCCATGGAGCAGACCGCCGAAGCCCCCCGCCGCCTCGACCGCATGGCCGAGCGAATGTCCCAGGTTGAGCGTGATGCGCCCGCCGGCTGCCCGTTCCCGCTCATCCGCGACGACGATCTCCACCTTGGCCATCGCCGCCCGCTCGACGAGCTCGGCGAGGACACCCGATCCGAAGACCGCAGCGTCGCCTCGGGCGATCGCCGGGCCATCCGTCTCCAGCAGCTCGAACAGCCGCTCGTCGCCGATGGCCGCCATCTTGACCGCCTCGCCGAGCGCGGCCCGAAGCTGGCGATCGGGGAGCGTCCGGAGCGTGGCGACGTCGATGACGATCGCCGCCGGTTGATGGAACGCGCCGACGAGGTTCTTGCCCTCCGGGAGGTCGACGCCGGTCTTGCCCCCGATCGACGAATCGATCTGGGCGACGAGCGTGGTCGGGACCTGGATGAAGCGGACGCCTCGCAGGTAGATCGCTGCCAGGAACCCCGCGGTATCGCCGAGCGCACCACCACCGACCGCTACGAGCACCTCGGACCGCTCCATCCGGAGCGCGGCGAGCTCACGAGCGGCGTCGCTCACCACGTCGAGGCGCTTGGCAGCCTCGCCCTCGGGGAGCAGCACGTGCGCGACCTCGCGCCCTCGGTCGCGGAGCCCGTTCGCCAGCCCTTCGCCGACCGCGGTCCAGGCGCCCGGCTCGCTGACGAGGATCGCCCGCCGAGCGCGGAGCGCGTCCAGCTCGCTGGCCAGGGCGTCGGCCAGGATGCCATCGCCCAGCACGATCCGGCCGATCGGCGTCGTGGCGCGCAGCAGG
Source organism: Candidatus Limnocylindrales bacterium (assembly GCA_035996105.1). Taxonomy (GTDB): domain Bacteria; phylum Chloroflexota; class Limnocylindria; order Limnocylindrales; family CSP1-4; genus SPCO01. The sequence continues at coordinate 2,860 of DASYJV010000234.1, forward strand.
GTCGTGGCTGTCCCGGCCGCGTCGGGGAGCTCGCCGAGGCGCGCCTCGACGGCCTCGACCACGCCGTGGACCTCGGCGACGCCCGACTGGTGGATGTCGGCCGCGCCGTAGAACCGCTCGCGCTTCGCGGCGAGACCCCTGATCGTGCCGATCGGATCGCCCGCGCTGACCAGCGGCCGGACGTTCGGGGAGCGGCGCAGACGCTGGGCAAGGACCTCCGGTCGGCCGTCGAGCCAGACGGTCGCCCGGCCGCGATAGAGCGCCCATCGATTGCGCGGGTCGATCACGGCGCCGCCACCGGTCGAGATCACGCGACGGACGTCGGCCGCCGTATCGGCCGGGCCCAGGTCAGCGATGGCCGCCCGTTCGAGTGCCCGGAAGCCAGTCTCACCCTCCTCGGCGAAGAGCTCCTGGATCGAGCGCCCGGCCGCCGCCTCGATGCGCTCGTCGAGATCGATGAACCGCGCGCCGTGGCGGTTCGCCAGGCGTCGGCCGACGACGCTCTTGCCGCTTCCCGGGAGTCCGACCAGCACGACGTCCATGCGCTTCAGTCGTCGCCGCCAGAGCCGGCCTCGTCGGTCCCGGTGAGGCCGTGGGCCGCTGTGGCAGGCTCGGAACTCGCGCGCCCGGACCCGGTCCCGGGGGTCGCCCCGCCACGTCGGCCGCCGGCGATCGGCGCGTCGGGTGTGGCTGCGATGCGTGCCCGATAGTGATCGAGCGCGGCCTTCGTGTCCTCGACCGTGTCGCCACCGAACTTCTCGAGGACGAAGCGCGCCAGGGTGAGCATCACCATCGCCTCGGCGACGACGCCGGCGGCCGGGACCACGCTGATGTCGCTCCGCTCGTAGTGCGCCTTGTCGACCGCCTCGCCGGTGATCAGGTCCGCCGACGGGAGCGGCCGCGCGAGCGTCGAGATCGGTTTCACCGCGCCACGCACGATCAGCGCCTCCCCGTTGGTCACCCCGCCGGTCAGCCCGCCCGCATTGTTCGTGCGGTGGACCCACCGACCGCCATCGCCGCGACCCTCGATCACGTCGTGGACGCCCGAGCCGAAGCGCCTGGTCTGCTCGAACCCAAGTCCGAACTCGACGCCTTTGACGATGTTGATGCTCATCACCGCCGCGGCGAGCGCACCGTCGAGCCGTCGGTCCCAGTGGACATAGGAGCCGAGACCGACCGGCAGCCCATGGACGACGACCTCGAAGACGCCCCCTACCGTATCGCCGGCGGCGCGCGCCTCGTCGATGCGGGCGATCATCGCGGTCTCCGCGGCGGGGTCGGGGCAGCGCAGCGGTGAGGCGTCGGCCTCGTCCCGTGAGCGCGTGCAGTTCGCCGGGTCGACGGCGACGCCACCGACCTCCGCGCTGAACGACCAGGTCTCGATGCCGAGCTCGCGCAGGAACGCTCGAGCAACGCCACCGGCTGCGACCCGTGCCGCGGTCTCGCGCGCCGAGGCGCGCTCGAGCACGTTGCGGACGTCGTTGAAGCCGTACTTGAGGGCGCCCGCAAGATCGGCATGACCGGGTCGGACGCGGGTGACCGGCGTCGCGCGCTTGTTGCCCCCGACGGCCGACTTTTTGAGCGCCGCGGCGGCCGCATCATCGAGCGGCTCGACGGCCATGATCTCGGTCCAGTTCTCCCAGTCCTTGTTGCGGACGAGCAGCAGGATCGGGGAGCCGAGGGTCGTCCCGTGGCGGACGCCGGCCAGGATCTCCGCACGGTCCTGTTCGATCGCCTGGCGAGCTCCGCGGCCGTAGCCTCGCTGGCGCCGCGCCAGGTCGATGGCGATCCCGTCCGCGGTCAGAGCCAGCCCGGCCGGCACGCCCTCGATGGTCACGCCCAGCGCCGGGCCATGCGACTCGCCAGCGGTCAGGAAACGGAAGGCGCCCATCGTCGATCCGTCGCGTGCGCTGTCAGCGCGGCCGCGTCGTCACTCGGCCGCGCCGGCGGAGCCAGCCGTGGCTGCCGCGCCTGCCGCATCGGCCACGCCGGCATTGCCAGCGGGCGCCTCCGTGGGGGCGTCACCGGTCGCCTCGCCTGCCGGCTCGCCTTCGGCCGAGCGGAGGCCGCCGGCCCGTGCCTCGGCCAGCTTGGCCTGCATCAGATCGAGCGGGGCTGCCTGTCCGGTCCAGAGCGTGAAGGCCGCGGCCCCCTGGTGGAGCAGCATCAGCTCGCCATCGGCGACCGTGGCGCCCGCGGCGGCGGCCTCGCGCAGGAGTCTCGTCTGGGCGTAGATAAGGTCGAGCACCAGCAGGTCGCCGTGGAGCGCCTCCGCCGGGATGGGGCTCTGGTCGCCGGTCAGCCCGATCGAGGTCGCATTCACCAGGACGCGTGTCTTGGCCAGTTCGGCTTCGATGATCGAGTCGTGCCAGGGCATCGCCCGGAGTTCCATGTGCGCCGCGCTCCGCCCGAAATGCTTGACCAGGCCCTCGGCGCGATGGAGGTGACGATTGAAGACGACGATCCGCTGGAAGCCCTCCGTGATCAGCCCGTAGACGACCGCCCGGGCGCCGCCCCCGGCGCCGAGGACCAGGGCGGTGCGTGGCATCTTCTGCTTGCCGACGAGCCGGTCGAGGGCGACCTTGAAGCCCGGCACGTCCGTGTTGTGGCCGATCAGCCGCTTGCCCTCGCGGGTGATCGTGTTGACCGCCCCGGTGACATGCCCTTCGTCGGTCAGACGATCGACCATCGGGACGACCCGCTCCTTGTGGGGGATCGTGACGTTGGCGCCGAGGAAGGTGTCGCCGCGGATCTCCGTGACCGCCTCGGCGAGCTCGATCGGGGTGCGGTCCCACAGCTCGTAGGCGGCATCGATGCCGAGCGAATCGAATGCGGCCTGTTGCATCGCGCCGGACAGCGAGTGCGCCACCGGGTGTCCGATGAGGACGACGCGCTTGGTCATGCTCGCACCCTTTCAAGGTCGTCGAAGAAGCCCGGGTAGGAGATCGCGGCCGAGGCCGGGTGTCCGATGGTGGTCTCGCCGGCGGCGACGAGTCCGGCGATCGCGAACGTCATCGCCAGGCGATGATCGTCGAGGCTGTCGGTCTCGGCCCCGTGGAGGACCGCGCCGCCGGTGATCCGGAGGTCGTCGCCATCGACCTCGACCTTGGCACCGAGGGCGCGCAGCCCGGCTGCGACGCCGGCGATCCGGTCCGACTCCTTGTG
>DASYJV010000235.1:0-8434 GCA_035996105.1 Candidatus Limnocylindrales bacterium
GCTGGTCGGGGGGAGCCGAGCGCTGGGCAGCATGTTCGTCGCGCTCATCCTCGCCGGCCTGACGGTCGGCGCCTTGCTGGTGACTCGCCGCGTCGGCCGCCGCAGCTACATCCCATTCGGCCCATTCTTCATCGTCGGGGCGCTCTGGGCGGTCCTGCTGCGCTCCTGAGGGGTCCGGGGTCGGTCCCAGGACTATCGGGCTACTCGTACGCCCGTTCGACGCTGACTAGACTTGACAGGTATCATGCCCCCCAAGCCGGTGTCGTCTTGAGGTTGTGCCCCTTCAGACGGCGACTCACCGGCGGGCGTCACCGTCAGACGCCTTGGCCGCGAGGTCGGGGCGACCACGGAGAGAAACCCGCACGATGAACTCGCCTACGTGAAGCACTACCAGACCGAGCGCGGTATCGCTCCCTCCACAGGGTGGAGCTCGACCGCCGGCTCGACCACCCCCAGGCGGCGGCTCACCCGGCGCTTCGGATCGGTCCTTCTCCTGCTCCCACTCATCGTGGGCATCCTCGGCGCGCCCGCCTCGCCGCAGGCCGTCAAGGGCGACGAGCTCGCCGACGCGCGCGCACGCCAGGCCCAGATCAAGAAGGATGTCGCCACCCAGAAGGCCGAGATCGCCAAGCTGGCAGCGCTCCAGGTCGATCTCGCCTCCGCGATCACCAACACGACCACCCAGTTGCGGGGCATCAACGCCGACCTGACCGCGGTCAAGGTCAAGATCAGCTCGATGCAGACCAAGATCAATACGATCAAGTCGGTCTACGCCGGGCTGGTCTCACAGCTGACGGGGCTCGACGCCCAGCTGACCGTCATCGCGGCCCAGGAAGTGGCCAAGAAGGGCCAGCTGGCCGAGCGAAAGGCGCTCCTCGCCGACCGGGTCCGCAGCGCGTACGACACGGACCGCACCTCGCTGCTCGAATCGTTCCTGTCCGGCGGCACGTTCACCGACCTGCTGGCCGAGGCGAGCTACTTCATCGATGTCGGCGAGCAGGACAAGGCGCTCGCCGCCCAGATCGCGCTCGATCAGCAGACCCTCGCCGCCCTCCACCAGGCGACCGACGACACCCGGACGCGGACGAACGATCTCCGACAGGCGACGGCAGCCCAGAAGCGCGCGCTCGACGCGAGCCTGGCCGGGCTCAACGCCGCGAAGGCGCAGCTCAAGCTCCTCGAACACCGGACCGCGGTCGCGCTCAACACGCAGAAGGTCGCCTTCGCGACGATCGCCCGCAACAAGGCCGCGGCCAAGGTGGCGCTCGCCAGATCGGCCGCGGCGCAGGCCAAGCTGAAGAGTCAGATCGCGTCGCTCATCGCCAAGCAGATGCAGAGCGGCCACATCCCATCCGCCTACAACGGGACGCTGTCATGGCCGATGGCCGGTGACGTCACCCAGCAGTTCGGTTGCACCGGGTTCGCCTGGGAGCCGGCCTATGGCTCGTGCGCGCACTTCCACCAGGGCATCGACATCGTTGCCCCATACGGCACGCCGGTCCACGCCGCCGGCGGAGGCACGGTCGTGTACATCGGCTGGAACTACGCCGACGGCGCCGATCCGGCCTGGATCGTCATCGTCGCCCACAGCCAGGGCCTCCAGACCTGGTACGCGCACATGTCGCCAACCTACCCGGGTGGCATCACGGCCGGCAGCTACGTCAGCGCCGGCCAGGTCATCGGCTACGAGGCGAGCACCGGCCATTCGACCGGGGCGCATCTCCACTGGGCCGTGATGCTCGACGGCACGTTCGTCAACCCGCGCCTCTTCCTCTAGATCCGGCCCGTCCGGGTCCGCTGACCCGGGGTCGTTCCTGCGCCGCGGGGCCCGTGCTAGCATCGGTCGGGTGAAACGGACGATGGCCGTGATCCTCGCGGGCGGCGAGGGCGAACGCCTCTCGATCCTGTCCCAGGAGCGTGCCAAGCCGGCGGTGCCATTCGGCGGCAAGTACCGGATCATCGACTTCACGCTCTCGAACTGCGTCAACTCGGACATCGATGACGTCGTCGTCCTGACCCAGTACAACCCTCGCTCGCTCAACGATCACATCGGGCTCGGGCGGCCGTGGGACCTCGATCGCAATCGGGGCGGCGTCAAGCTGCTGCAGCCCTACATCGAGCGCGGCAAGGTCGCCGAGTGGTACCGCGGCACCGCCGACGCCGTGCTGCGCAACATCAACGTGATCGAGCACTCGGCAGCCGACATCATCCTGGTCCTCGCCGGCGACCACATCTACAAGATGGACTACACGCCGTTCGTGGCCGCCCATCGCCGCCGTCGGGCCGACGTCACGATCGCGGTCCGTCGGGTCCCGCTCGCCGAGGCGACGCGGATGGGGATCCTCGCGCTCGACGAGAACGACCGGGTGACCGACTGGCAGGAGAAGCCCAAGCAGCCGAAGAGCGACCTCGCCTCGATGGGCGTCTACGTCTTCTCGAAGAAGACCCTGCGCCGCTGGCTGTCCGAGGATCGGGTCGACTTCGGGGCGCACGTCATCCCGGCGATGCTCGAGGCGGGTGCCCGGGTCTACGGCTACCGCTACAACGGCTACTGGCAGGACGTCGGGACGATCCAGTCGTTCTGGGAAGCCAACATGCGCCTCCTCGACGACCTCCCCGACCTCGACCTGTACGACAAGGAGTGGGTCATCCACACCCGTTCCGAGGAGCGGGGACCGGCGAAGGTGGGCCCGACCGCCCAGGTCCACAAGAGCCTGATCAGCCACGGCTGCATCATCGCGGGGACGGTCGTGAACTCGGTGCTGTCGCCCGGGGTCCGGGTCGACGTCGGGGCCGTCGTGCGCGATTCGATCGTGATGTTCGACTCGGTCATCCGGTCCGGGGCGGTGGTCGATCGCGCGATCCTCGACAAGGAGGTCGTCATCGGCCAGGGTGCCATCGTGGGCGACGGTCCGTATGACGACCGCCCGAACAAGCAGGAGCCGGGCCGGCTCAACACCGGGATCACGGTCATCGGCAAGCGAGCGGTGGTGCCACGCGGCGTGCGCATCGGTCGCAACGTCAAGGTCGCCGCGGACGTGCGCTCGACCGATTTCACCGGCCGGGTGGTCCGCAGTGGCGAGTCGGTCGAGGTGCGCCGCGTCCCGCGCAAGGCTCGCTCGACCGCGGCCATCGCCCCGGCCACGAACGAGAAGGCGACCGGCGGGGCTGCCAGCGCGGCCGGCCCGCGCGGCAAGCGGGTCCTCGCCGGCGACTGACCGACCGGGCGGTCGCGCTGGACGAACTCGGATAGACTCCCGGGGCCATGTCATCCGCCGAGATGGCCGCCCGACGTGTGCGCCCGGCCGATCTCGAAGCCTGGTTCGCGGGGCTTGGCCTGACCCCCACCGAACGCGCCGAGCGAGACGGGATCGCCAGCTGGGATCTCCTGCTCGACGGTCGCCGTCGCTTTGGTCTGCGGATCACCGTGATCCTCGATCCGACGCTGGCGGTCATCTGCTGGGCGCAGTACGCCCCCCCGATCAACGACATGTTCCGCAAGTCGTATCGGCGGCTGCTGCGCTGGAACGATGAATTCCCCTTCGCCAAATTCTCGGTCAGCGAGGACGAGCGACCCCTGCTGGCCGTGGAGGTCCCGATCGACCAGGCCGATGCGGATTCGATCGGGCTGGCGATGGCGCGCATCCTGGCGATCGCGGACCGGCTCCTCGAGGAGTCGAAGGACTGGCTCTGGATCGGCGGCCGCATGCCGGATCCGGGCGACCGCGTCTCGGCCAATCAAGGCTTCCTCGATCGCTTCGCACCGCGTCTCGCCGAGCTGACCGAGCCCGCCCCGTGAGCCGTCGCGTCTGCGCCCTCCTCCTGGCCGTGATCGGGGCCGTGGGGCTGCTCGCGACTCCGGTCGGTGTCGGCGAGGTCCACGCCGCGGCCCCCGACCTCACGGTCGTCGCCGACGCGCGCTACGACGTCCAGCCGGACCAGCATCGGATCCACGTGACGGTCGACATGGTCGTGGCGAACCATCTGCGCGACACGACGACCAAGCGCTTCTACTTCGATCGTGCCTACCTCTCCGTCCTCCCGGAGTCGTCCGGGTTCAAGCTCACGTCCGCCGCCGGCGCCGGGACGCCACGGGCCAGCATCTCGAAGACGACCCCCGGCTATGCCCTGCTTCGGATCGACCTTGGGCAGCGGCTCTACAGCGGGAAGGCGGCGACCTACCAGCTCACCTTCGATCTGGTCGACAAGGGCGGCGCCCCGAACCGCGGGATCCGAGTCGGCCCCTCGCTCGTCGCCTTCCCGGTCTGGGCCTACGCGACCAACGCGACGCCCGGCAGCACGGTCCGCGTCGTGTTCCCGGCCGGCTACCAGGTGCAGGTCCGATCGGGCGACATCCCGACACCGACCACCGCGAGCGACGGGGTGGTCACCCTCCAGACGACCGCCCTCGACAAGCCACTCGCGTTCTACGCCTATCTCGTCGCCGACCGGGCGCAGTCGGAGACCGAGCGCACGATGGTCGCCACGGTCGGCGGGACGCCGATCGAGCTGTCGGTCCGCGGCTGGGCCGATGACCCGGCCTGGACCGAACGCGTCGGTGGCCTGGTCGCACGCGGGTTGCCGCTCCTGTCGCAGGAGATCGGGCTCGGCTGGCAACGGGCCAGCGGGCTCATCGTCCACGAGACCATCAGCCGGACGACGGGGGGCTACGCCGGCCTGTTCGATCCGTCGCTGGGTCAGATCGATGTCGCCTACGACGCGCTGGACTACGTCGTCCTCCACGAATCGGCGCACGCCTGGTTCAACGGCGCGCTCCTCACCGATCGCTGGGCCAACGAGGCGTTCGCCTCCTATTACGGGGCGCAGACCGCCGCCACGCTGAAGCTCAAGGGGATCGGCGACCCGCTGACGCCGGCCCTTCAGGCGGCCCGGATCCCGCTCAACGACTGGGGCGCCGTCGGGCGCGCCGGTGACAAGACGGAGGCCTACGCCTACGCAGCGACATTGACGCTCGCCCGGGCGATCGCCGACCGGGCCGGGGCGGACGGGCTGCGTGCGGTGTGGGCCGACGCTGCCGCAAAGATCGGCGCCTACCAGCCGCCGGTCCACAGCGGGGGTGCCGCGGGCGCCGCCGCCCCAACGCCCGAAAAGGTCGACGCCGCTCCGGACTGGCGCGGCCTGCTCGACCTGCTCGAGGCCGACACGCATGTCGCCTACGACGACCTGTGGCGAACCTGGGTCGCGCGGACGGCGGACCTGCCGCTGCTCGACGCCCGGCTCGATGCGCGGACCCGCTACGACGCCGTGCTGGCCGCCGCCGGCGACTGGCAGCTGCCGCGCGCGGTCCGCGACGCGATGCGGGCCTGGCATTTCGACCAGGCGAGGACCCTCCTGACGGCCGCGACCACGATCCTCCAGCAGCGGACCGCCATCGCGACCGCTGCGGTATCGTCCGGGCTGGCCGCGCCGGCCACGCTCAGGACCGCCTTCGAGAGCCCGGATGGTTTCGCCAGCGCCACGCTCGAGGCGACGGCCGAGCTCGAGGCCATCCACCGCTATGCCACGGCGGTGGGCGCGCAGGTCGCCGCACCCGATGGCCTCCAGGCCGTGGGGCTGTGGGGCACGAACCCCGATTCCGACCTCCAACGGGCACGGACCCTGTTCGCCTCGGGCGACCTCGCGGGCTCCGCGGCGGCCGCCGACTACGCGGCGGCGACCTGGATCACGGCCAGCGACGTGGGTCGCGGTCGGATCGTCAGCATCGGGCTGCTGGTGCTCGCGCTGGTGCTCGGCCTGCTGCTTCTCGCGGTCGCGCGGGGCAGGCGTCGTCGCTCGCCCCGACGGTCCCGGGCATACGCTGGCTGGGCTGACCCGTACGCTACACTCGGCGCCTCTCCGGACCGGGCCGAGCCGGTCGATGTCGGAGCCGATCGGGCGAGAGGAGCCGAACCGGACTGATGGGCCTGACGCGCTCCCGGCCGTCGCTCGAGATCCTGTCGGGCGACTCGGCCGACGTCTATTTCGCCCGTGCCGAGTCGATCCTCGATCGCGAGGGTCTCGATCCGCTGGTGACGATGGAGGTCTTCACCCGCGAGCCGGCCGTCCTGTGCGGCATCGACGAAGCCCGCAATCTGCTCGGGCACGTGCTCGCCCAGGCGGACCCGGCGGAGACCCGGCTGGAGGCGCTCCACGACGGCGATGTCATCGAGCCGAAGGAGATCGTTCTGCGCATCCGGGCGCGCTATCGCCGGTTCGGGTTGTACGAGACGGCCTTCCTCGGGATGCTCGCCCAGTCCACCGGCTGGGCGACCGCGGCCCGGACCTGTGTCGAGGCGGCGGCGCCAGAGCCGGTCATCAGCTTCGGCGCCCGGCACATCCATCCGGACATCACCGATGTGCTCGATTACGCGGCGATCATCGGCGGCTGCGTCGGGGCCTCGACCCCGGCCGGCGCACGATTGGCCGGCCTCGCCCCCACCGGGACGATGCCCCATTCGCTCGTCCTGATCTTCGGCGACACGGTCGATGCGGCCCTCGCGTTCGATCGACATGTGGCGCCGGACGTCCCGCGGATCGTTCTCGTCGACACCTTCAAGGACGAGGCCGAGGAGGCGCTGCGGGTCGCCCACGCCCTCGGGGACCGGCTATATGGCGTGCGGCTCGACACCCCATCGGAGCGTGGCCGCGTCACCGCGGATCTCGTCCACGAGGTCCGCGCCCGGCTGGATCAGGCCGGCTTCGACCACGTGAAGATCACTGTCTCGGGCGGCCTGACGCCCGACCGCATCCGCTATTTCAAGGAGGCCGGCGCCCCCGTCGATTCGTACGCTGTCGGGTCGTATATCAGCGGGGCCACGCCGATCGATTTCACGGGCGACATCAAGGAGATCGACGGGAGCCCGATCGCCAAGCGCGGTCGGATCCCAGGGCTGACCGAATCGCCCCGGCTCGAGCCGGTCGACCTCGCGGCGTTCCGCGACGGATAGCGCGCCGAGGCACTCCGTGCCACCATCCCGCCATGCAGTCTTCACGCCCGGACGAGGAAGCTGACAGCGACGAGGAGCGGGAGAGCGCCTACGCACTCCTCCAGCGTGGTCACGAGCTGCTCGAGCGTCGCCATTACGCGCAGGCCGCGATCGTCCTCGAGCGCGCCGACCGCCTCGAGCCACGGCGGGGATCCATCCTCGAGGCGCTCGGTCGCGGCTACTTCAACTCTGGCCAGGCCGAGCGGGCACGGACCACCTTCGAGACGCTGCTCGAGGTCGACCCCTCATCGCACTACGGCCATTTCGCCCTCGGTCAGAGCCTGAAGCGGCTCGGCCGGCGCCAGGAAGCCGCCACGCATCTGCGTCTCGCGGTCGCGCTCAGCCCTGGCACGACCCTGTATCGGGACGCACTGGATCGTATCGGCCGGGGCTGACCGCGGCTGGCTAGCCGCCTCGGGACCGGGCGAGCCAGAAGAGCGCCACGAGCGTCTTGCCATCGCGGATCTCGTCCCGCTCCGCCGCGGCGACGGCGTCGCGCCAGGGCAGCCGCTCGAGGAGCAGACGTTCATCCTCGTCCGGACCGAGCCGGTCGCCATCGGCGGATCGCAGGTCCGTGGCGAGATAGAGGTGCATCGACTCCGACGCGAACCCCGGAGCGGTGTAGAACCGAGCGATGCGCCGCATCGAGCCGGCGCGCATCCCGGTCTCCTCCTCCAGCTCGCGCGGGGCGGCGAGGTCCGGGTCCTCGATGGTGCCGTCATCGGCGACGTCGAGCGTCCCGGCGGGGATCTCGAGCAGCAGCTCGCCGACGGCGACCCGGTACTGGCGGACGAGCAGGACACGGTCCTGATCGTCGATGGCCAGGATGGCCACGGCGCCAGGATGGCCGGCGATCTCCCGGGTCGCGCGCGAGCCATCGGCCCGCTCGATGGTGTCGACCCGGAACGTCAGGTAGTGGCCACGGTGGAGGACCCGGGACTCGACGACGCGTTCGACGAGATCGGCCCCGGAGGGATCCCCCGGGGCCGAACGATCGCTGTTTCGCGGATCGGCGGTCAGGCGACCACCGCGACGTCCGGCGCCAGCGTCAGGCCGGTCTCGCCATCGAACAGGTGGAGCTTATCGAGCGGCAGGATCAGGTTGACGATGTCGCCCGGCTTGACCCGGTGCTCCGATCCGACGATGGCCACGATGTCCTGGTCGGCCGCGTTGATGTGGAGCAGCTCCTCGTTGCCGAGGTACTCGACAACGTCGGCACGTGCGCGGAACGAGCCGACACTTGGGCCGCCCTCGCCGATGTCGAGATGCTCCGGGCGGAAGCCCGCCACCAGCGTCTTACCGACCTTCGGCGCGGCCGCCTCGCGGTACCGGGGCGGGAGCGGGATCGACCAGTCAGCCGGCCCGACCAGCCGCGCCGACTCGCCGCTGCCCTCGGCATGGACCTCGACGAAGTTCATCGAGGGGCTGCCGATGAAGCCCGCGACGAA
>DASYJV010000236.1:0-5744 GCA_035996105.1 Candidatus Limnocylindrales bacterium
GCCTGGCGCTTGGCCAGCTGGCCGACGAGTCGCTCGCCGGTCTTCGTGAACGCCACGACCGAAGGGACGGTCCGACCGCCCTCCGCCGAGGCGATGACGGTCGGCTCGCCGCCCTCCATGACGGCCACGACCGAGTTCGTCGTGCCCAGATCGATGCCGATGATCTTGCCCATATCGATGGATGCTCCTTGTCGGTGGTTGATGTCAGTTCTGGCGGTTTGGCGTGGTGTCGCCGGCCCCGTCGGTCGCGTTGGTCGCGACGGCGACGAGCGCCGGCCGGATGACGCGGTCCCGCAGGCGGTAGCCGCGCCGGACCTCTTCGACGATCTCGCCGTCCGGCCGGTCGGTGCCGGGCACGTTGGCGATCGCCTCGTGCTCGTGGGGGTCGAACCGGCGTCCGGGTGAGGCGTCGATCGGGGTCGCGCCCTCGCTCTCGAGCAGCAGCCGCAACTTGCGATCGATGGCGGCGATGCCCTCGAACCAGGGGTCGTCGGCGATCGACGCTGGACGCGCTTCGATGGCGCGATCGAAGTCGTCGGCGACGGCCAGGACCTTGCGGATGAGGTCCTCGGCGGCGAGCCCGGCGTCGCGCGTCCGCTCCTCGGTCGTGCGTCGCCTGAAATTCTGGAATTCGGCGCGCTCGCGCTGGAGCGCGGTCAGGTATTCGTCGGCCACCCGGGTGGCGTCGTCGCGCTCCGTGGTCAGCGTCTCGATCTGGGCGGTCAGGGCGCTCGGCGAGACGTCGATCTCGTCGATGCGTTCCTGGGCCCGGGTGCGATGCGGTCGCTCAGGCATACAGGTGATCCACCAATTCGTTCATGAGACCGGACACGAAACGGACCGTGCCGATCGCCTGGGAATAGGACATCCGCGTCGGCCCAAGGACCCCGACGACGCCGATGGCATGACCGGGCCGTCCGTACGGCGCCAGGACCAGCGAGACGTCGCGCATGTCGAGCGGCTGGTTCTCGTGACCGATATAGACCTGGACCCGACCGGCGCCGGCGACCGTGCCGACGAGCTGGCCCAGGTATGCCCGGTTCTCGAGGGCGCTGAACACGCGTCGAAGCTTGTCGCTCTGGGCGAACTCGGGCGCCTCCATCACGTTGAGCAGGCCGTCACTGAAGACCTCCTCGATGGTGGCCGCGTCGTACTCGCGCACGACCTTGACCACCCGGTCACCGACGCGCCGGGCCAGCTGCTCGACGCGGTCGTCCTCGCGCAACGAGCCAAGCCGTGCCTCGCCGCGCGTCGCCGTCTGATTGACGAGACGTTCGTTGAGGATCGCGGCGACCGCATTGAGCGTCGGCTGGTCGATCGACTCGCCGGCCTCGAGGGTCACGAGGGCCTGCTTGATCGCACCTTCGCGCAGGACGAGGATCAGGCTGGCCATCCGCTCGTTGATGGCGACCAGGTCGATCCGGCGGATATGCGCGTCGCGCGGCTTGGCCGGGGTGGCGAGACCGGCCGACCGGGTCATCGAGGCGAGGGTGGTGGCGGCGAGCCGGAACCAGTGCTCGCTGGCGAACTCGACCTGGCCGAACTGGTGCCGGATCATCAGCTGCTCGACGGCGGGCAGCGGGACCGCCTCGACGATCGATTCGACGTAGAAGCGGTAGCCCGAATCGGTCGGGATGCGACCGGCCGACGTGTGCGGGTGGGTCAGGAGCCCGTTCGCCTCGAGCTCGGCCAGGATGCTCCGCACGGTCGCGCTCGACACGCCCAGACCGTAGCGCTCGACGAGCGCCTGGCTGCCGACGGGCGTGGCGGTGGTGACGTATTCCTCGATGACGGCCCGAAGGATCGCCTGCGTGCGAAGGTCCAGGGGGCCGAGTGGGCGACGGTTTCGACGCGCCAAAGGCCGGTCTCCCGATTGGTTAGCACTCTATGGTGGAGAGTGCCAACAACGTTGCCGGCATCGTAGCAGTCGGCCCCGCCGAGTGTCAACGCGCTGGACCCGCCGCCGCGCTCAGACCAGCCGGCTGAACAGCTCATTCGAGAGCAGCCGGCCGCGCGTCGTCAGGACGATCCGGTCGTCGTCGGTCGTCGCCAGGAGCTCCGCGGCGAGCGCCCAGCCGAAGGCATCGGCGAGCGGCGGCTCATGGGCGGCCGCGAGCGGCACGCCGCGGTCGGTCCGGAGACCGAGGATGACCGCTTCGGCGGCGCCCGTCGCCGGATCGATCGCTTCCGAACCGCCGGGAGGCAGGCGTGGGGCTCCGCCACCCGAAGGCGCGAGCGCCGCGAGATAGCCCTCCAGACGCGCCGCGTTCCAGCGCCGGGTGACGCCGTCGAAGGCGTGCGCCCCGGGACCGACCGCCTCGTATGGCCGCCGATCCCAGTACACGAGGTTGTGCCGGCTCTCATGGGCCGGCCGCGACCAGTTGCTGATCTCGTAGCCATGCCAGCCGTCGGCCGCGAGACGGTGGACGGCGTAGTGGTATTGGGCGGCCGCCCGGTCCTCGTCCTGGCGCGGCGAGGCCCGGGCTCGCCAGCGGCGTGCGCCCGCGGTCGTCGGCAGATGGTCGCCACCCGGACCGGTCAGGCCCTCGGCGTCCGGATCGTCGAGCGTCAGGGCGTACAGCGAGAGGTGGTCAGGGGCAAGCGCGAGCGCGTTCTCGAGCGTGTCGATCCAGTCGGTCAGCGAGGCATCGGGGGCGTCGTACAGGAGGTCGAGGCTGACGGACCCGATGCCGGCGGCCCGCGCCTCGGCGACCGCCGTCACCACATCGACGACGCGGTGGCGCCGACCCAGCTGTCGCAGCCCTGCGGCCGACATCGACTGCGCGCCGAGCGAGAGCCGGGTGATCCCGGCCGCCCGGAACGCAGCGAGGTCGCCGCGCTCGTCCGGTCCGGGATTGGCCTCGAGGGTGACCTCGGCGCTGTCGACCAGACCGTAGCGGGCCTTGACGCGGCCGACGAGTTCGCCGATCAGCTCGGGCGGGATGAGCGACGGCGTCCCTCCCCCGAGGTAGAGCGTCTCGAGGGCGGGCCGCTCGCGACCGAACGCGGCATCGAGCGCGTCGGCGCGCAGTTCCAGCTCGACCTGGAGCGCCTCGAGGAAGGCCGCGACTCGAGCCTTCGGGCCCCGTGCCGCGGACCCGGCGTACACCACGAAATCGCAGTAGGGACAGAGCGAGACGCAGAAGGGAACGTGGACGTACAGCGCGACCGGCGGCGCGGCCCTTGCGACGGGCCGCGCGGGCTGGTCAGCCACCGCGATCACCGATCCCGCGAGTTCGACTCCCGCGAGCCGATGACCCGCCAGCCGTCGGGCGGTCGCCGGCGCTTCTCGATCTCTTCGACCTCGCGACCGCGTGGCTTGGTCTGCCCGACGTGGCCGGTGCACAGGAAGACGGCGAACCGGGTGATGGCATGACCGAGGAAGGCCGCTGCGATCCCGCCGGTCGCAACCGTCAACCAGCCACCGAGGAGCCCCATCCCGATCGTCAGGAGCAGCAGATAGCGATCGCGCCCGGGGGCACCGAGGCGGGTCGTCAGCGTGTAGATGATCGCCTGGGTGAAGTTCGCCAGGGTCGGGTTGACGCCGGCCAGCATGAGCAGGCCGAACAGCGCGCCGCGGAACGCCGCCTCGTCGATGAAGGCGGTGGCCGTGGAATTGAGCAAGGCAGCCGGATACGAGGATGCGTCCGGGAACCGGATGCGGTGGTAGCGGTACGTCGCGAAGGCCACCGCCACGACGATCCCGAGCAGGCCGTAGGCGATCCCGCCGAGCACCGCGCTCAGCCGGTCGCCCGACCCGAGGAAGAGGTCCGCCTGCGGGGCCGGATGGATGTACAGGATGGCGACCGCGAGCACGAACCCGAGTCCGTACCACCCCAGCCGTCGCCGAACGCGCGGTCGCTCGCCGTCGTGTGTCGCCTCGTAGTACTCCGCGGTCCCGAACTTCTCGGCATCGAGCCGGAGCAGGACGAGGAGCAGCGCCAGGCCCACCGCGATGAGCGATCGAGCCAGCGTGACGAACTCTTCCATCAGGCGATCTAGCCCTCGTCCATCCGGAGCATCGCCAGGAATGCCTCCTGCGGGATCTCGACGGAACCCACCCGCTTCATGCGCTGCTTCCCTTCCTTCTGCTTCTCGAGCAGCTTGCGCTTGCGGGTGATGTCGCCACCGTAGCACTTGGCGAGGACGTTCTTGCGCATCGCCCGCACCGACTCGCGGGCGATGACATTCGAGCCGATCGTGGCCTGGATCGGGATCTCGAACATCTGCCGCGGGATGAGCTGCTTGAGCCGTTCGGTCAGGGCACGCCCGGTCGACTGCGCTCGATCGCGATGGACGATCAGCGACAGGGCGTCGACGGGCTCGCCGTTGACGAGGATGTCGACCTTGACGAGGTTCGCCGAGCGGTAGCCGAGCTCCTCGTAGTCCATCGAGGCATAGCCCTGGCTGCGGCTCTTCATCTGGTCGAAGTAGTCGATGATCAGCTCGGCAAGCGGCATCTCGAAATGGAGGACCACGCGGGTCGGATCGAGGTACTCCATGGTCATGAATTCGCCGCGGCGGTTGGTCGACAGCTCCATCAGCGAGCCGATGTACTGGCTCGGCGTCACGAGGCTGAGCTTGACCCAGGGCTCCTCGAGGACCTCGATATCGGTCGGGTTCGGGAGGAACGCCGGGTTGTCGACGACGACCACGCCCCGACCGTGGGTCAGCTGGACGTGGTATTCGACCGAAGGCGCCGAGGCGATGAGATCCAGCCCGAACTCGCGCTCGAGCCGCTCCTGCACGATCTCCATGTGCAGGAGGCCGAGGAACCCGCAGCGGAAGCCGAAGCCGAGCGCCACCGAGCTCTCGGGGGTGTAGGTGAAGCTCGCGTCGTTGAGGTGGAGCTTCTCGAGCGCGTCGCGGAGCAGCGGGTAGTCCTCGCCGCTGACCGGATAGATGCCGGCGAAGACCAGGCTCTTGGCCTCCTGGTACCCGGGGAGCGGCGCGTCGGCGGGCCGCGCCACGGTGGTCACCGTGTCACCGACCTGCGCCTCGCGGACGCTCTTGAGCCCCGTCGCGATGTAGCCGACCTCGCCCGCGACGAGCTGCCTGACGGGGACGAGCTGCGGTCGAAAGACGCCGAGCTCGAGGGGGTCGGCCACCGCCCCGCTGGCCATGAGCCGGATCTGGTCGCCGTCGCGGATCGTCCCCTGGGCCAGACGCACGTAGACGACCACGCCCTTGTAGGCGTCGTAGTGACTGTCGAAGATGAGGCCCTTGAGCGGCTTCGTGGGGTCGCCCTTGGGCGCCGGGACCCTGGCCACGATCGCCTCGAGGATCTCGGCCACACCGGTGCCGTCCTTGGCCGAGGCGAGGATGACCTCTTCACGCGGGATGGCCAGGACGTTCTCGAGCTCGTCCATGATCGTCTCCGGGTCCGCCGACGGGAGGTCGATCTTGTTGAGGACCGGGATGAGGGTGAGGTTCTCCTTGAGCGCGAGGTGGACGTTTGCCAGCGTCTGCGCCTCGATGCCCTGGGTGGCATCGACCACGAGGATCGCGCCCTCGCAGGCCTGCAGGCTGTGGCTGACCTCATAGGCGAAGTCGACGTGGCCGGGTGTATCGATGAGGTTGAGACCGTAGGTCAGCCCGTCGCGCGCGACGTACTCGAGGCGCACCGCGCGGGCCTTGATGGTGATCCCCTTCTCGCGCTCGAGGTCCATCGAATCGAGGACCTGACTGGTCATCTGCCGGGCGTCGATGGTGTGCGTCATCTCGAGCAGCCGATCGGCGAGCGT
>DASYJV010000237.1:0-9856 GCA_035996105.1 Candidatus Limnocylindrales bacterium
GCTGTTGGCGATCCTCATCGCCGCGCTGGTGGCCTGGCTCGTGCCACCGGCCGCCATCGTGCTCGTCTGGCCGGTCCTCTTCTTCGTCCCGGGCTGGGTGGTCGTCCAGCGGGTGGTCCCGGATCTGCCGCGTCCGGGCGCGGTCGGGGTCGCGGTCGTCAGCAGCGTCTACCTCTCGGCCCACCTCGAGAACGTGGTCGCGCGCGTCGGCGGCTTCGGGCGAGCCTCGATAATCGAGACCGCCGTGATCCTGGCGGTCGGGGCGCTCGTCGTCGCCCGCCTGCGCCATCCCCTGCTGGCGCCACTGGCGCGGCCCTCCGCATCGGGCGTCCTCGACGCATTGCGTGCCGATCGACCGGCCTGGATCGTCGCCGCGACGACGGGCCTGGTCGTGCTCTTCGTCCTGCTGGGCAATGGCTGGACGATGACGCCACACGGCTGGGTCAGCGGTGGCTGGAACTGGAGCGACTTCCTCGTCCACGTCTCGATCGGGTCGAGCATCGCGGCCGGCAACTTCCCGCCCGAGGTGCCCTACTTTGCGGGGGTCCCGCTCACCTACCACTGGTTCGCCGACTTCCATGGCGCCATCACCTCGACGGTGGCCGGCGCCGACATCATCGCCGTCTATTTCCTCAGCAGCTCGCTCTTCGCCGGGGTGCTGGCCCTCGTCGTGTGGGCCCTGGCCTCGCGGCTGACCGGCGAGCGCCGAGTGGCGACCATCGCGACCATCCTGGTGGTCTTCGGTGGCGGGATGGGCTGGATCCGGCTGGTCGGCGACCTGATCGCGGGCACCGGAGATCTGGTCGACCTGGTCAGCCATACCTCGTACGACAACACGTGGGTCGATGGCTGGCCGTGGTTCAAGATCGCCTCGATCTTCGGCACCGGGTTCCTGCCGCATCGGGCGACGACGTTGGGCTTGCCGGGCCTCGTCGCGGTCGTCCTGCTGGTCGTCACCTGTCTGGGACGGCGTCCGCTCGGGGTGCTGCTCGCCGGGATCCTCGCCGCGCTTCTCGCCCCGTTCCAGTTCTTCGCCTTTCCCGCGACGTACCTGATCGTCCTGCTGTACGTCGTCGCGTCCGGGGCGTGGCGCACGCGAACGGTCTGGCGCGACGCGCTCCTGTTCCTTGCCCCGGTCGTCCTGGCGACGCCGTTCATCGCCGGAGCGGTGATCCAACAGAGGGACATCGGTGCCTTTCGGCTGGTCGCAGGGTGGAGCGAGGCGCGGCTGCGCGACGGGCCGCTGGCCGTCGCATTCTTCTATCTGACGAACCTTGGCATCCCGTTCGTGCTGGCGCTCGTCGCCGGTCTCACCGCCCGGCGTCTGCCGGGGCGAGGGTTCCTCGTCGCCTGGACGCTCGCGCTGTTCATCGTCCCGAACGTCGTCGTGGTGAGCGCCGTCGAGTTCGACATGAACAAGTATTTCCAGATCATGTGGATCGCCGTGGCGATCCTGGCAGCGTGGCTCATCCGACGCTGGCCGCGGCCCCTCATCGCGCTGGTCCTGATCGTCTCAGCATTCTCGCCGGCGCTCATCGCGGTCTGGCACGTTCGTTCCGACGTCGTCGCGCTGGGGCTGCCGCAGGAGAAGGCGGCACGCTGGATCGCGGTCAACACCCCGAAGCGATCGGTCTTCGCCACCGACGCGTTCATCAACTCTCCGGTGGATCTTGCCGGGCGGCTGCGGATCACGACCTTCGGACCCTACGTCTCGAACCTCGGCTACGACCCGGCGCCCCGCGACGCCGACATCAAGGCGATCTACTGCCAGGGTCCGGAGGTTGCGGCCAGTCGGATGGCCGCGTATGGCGCCACGTACGTGCTCTCGAGCGGGGGCGTTCCGTGCAATGGAGACCCGTCGACCGACTTCGGATCGAGCGCCCTGTTCAAGACCGTCTACCAGGCAGACGGCGTCACGATCTGGCGATCGGTGCCCTAACCCTTGGGCTCGACGACGACCGTGACCTCCGGTGTCAGCCCGCTGGAGACCTTGATCGCGACCTTGTAGGTCCCGAGCGTCTTGAGCGGGTCTTCGAGGTCGATCTTGTGTCGATCCACGTCGATGCCGCGGCGGGCGAGCGCGTCGGCGATGTCCTTCGCCGTGATCGAGCCGAAGAGCTTGCCGCCCTCCCCGACCTTGACACCCATGGTGAGCGTCGTGCTCCCGATCCGGGTCGCGGCGATCTCGGCCTCGGCGCGCTCGCGGACGCGCTTGTCCTCGCGACTCGCGATGTCGTGCTGCCACGCGCGGTAGGCGCCGCCCGCCGCGGGGACCGCCAGTGACTGCGGGATCAGGAAGTTCGTCGCATAGCCGTCGGCGACCTGCTTCATCTCCCCGCTCTTGCCGAGCTTCGGCACGTCCTTCGTCAGGATGACCTTCACGCGCTGGTGTCCTCCCTGTTGATCCAGGCCCGCGTTCGGGGCCCCAGACCGAGTTGCTTGAATGCATCGCCGATGCCGCCGACGAGCGACGGGACGCGGCGGATGGTTCGTCTGACGGGGCCCGGCGTCAAGCGACGGATCTGGGCTACGTCGCGCTCGTATTCCGCCCGGTCGATCCCCATCTCGTCGAGTTTCTCGTCGAGCAGGTCGTCCGGGACGCCGTCGAGGAAGAGCTCGGTCGCAAGCACGATCACCACGATGTCATCGAGTCCTCCGATGACCGGGATGCTGTCCGGGATCAGATCGCGCCCGAGCACCAGATAGCCGGCCGCGCCCGCCAGCAGGGCCTTCCTGCCCGTCGGCATCCGCTCGTCCATGACAAGCGAGGTGATCAGCCGCGCATACATCGGGGCACGGCTCGCGATCGGCAGGAACGCCAACAAGGACAGAGCGCGTCCGAAACCGGCGCGTCCGCTCGAACCCTTGCTTCGCTTCTTGCCGCGCGCCATGCGCCATCGCCTCCAGTACCGGGGGGCGGAGAGTCTACCAGTCTTGCCGATGTCGTCCAACCACGGCCATCGCGCAGTCGGCGCGCCAACCGCGCCATCTTGACATCGAACGTCCGTTCGTTATGATGACGATCAAGGAGGCGCGAGTGACCAAACACGACGCCGAACGCAAGGTCAAGATCCTCGACTTCATCGCGGCGACGCTGCGCGCGCGCGGCTTCCCGCCGTCGGTCCGGGAGATCGCCCGGGCGGTCGGGCTGGCCTCTACGTCGGCCGTCCACCACCATCTCCAGATCCTCGAACGCGAAGGCTACCTCGAGCGCGGCGCCGCCCAGTCGCGAGCGATCAGACTCACGCCCACGGCTGCGATCCGCCTCGGGCTGACCAGCGAGCTCGTCCCGCAGGCAACGGCGGGAGACGCTCGCGTCGTTCCGATCATCGGGGAGATCGCGGCCGGCGGGCCGATCGAGGCATACCAGGACGCCACGGAGACGATGGCGATCCCGGACATCCTGGCCCCCGGCGGCGACGCCTACGTCCTGCGAGTCCGCGGTGATTCGATGATCGAAGCCCATATCGCTGATGGCGACTTCGTCCTCATCAGACCGCAAACGACCGCCCGCAACGGCGACATCGTCGTCGCCCAGGTCGAGGAGAACGCGGTCACCCTCAAGCGCTTCTTCAAGGAGAAGGACCAGATCCGACTCCAACCGGCGAACCCGGCATATCCGCCCCAGTTCTATGACGACGTCAGGATCCAGGGCAAGCTGATCGGCGTGATCCGCCGTCTCGACTAGCGGCGATGGTCGATCTGATGGATGCGGTCCGTCGACTCGGCCCGGACAGATGTCCACAGGGTTGTCCACGAATGGCCAACAGCGTGATGAACTTGGTGGAGCGAACGGCCGGCGCGGGCTTGGTTTGTTGAGGCAGCAGGTTCGCCGGCCCGGACACTGAGGAGCCGAACCGCTGACGGAGTCCGAACCGCGTGATCGACCGCCTTCCGCCCCAAAGTCTCGAGGCCGAGCAGTCCGTGCTTGGTGCGATCCTGATCGACCGGGACGCCGTCATCGAGGTCGCCGAATTCCTCCGACCCGCGGACTTCTACCGGCAGGCGAACGGGCGGATCTATACCGTCGTCCTCGACCTGTTCGAGCGTCGCGAGCCGATCGACATCGTCACGGTGGCGGAGTCCCTCGAGCGCCGCGATGAGCTCGAGGCCGTCGGCGGGCGCGCCTATCTCTCGAGCCTGTCGAATGAGACGCCCACCGCGGTACACGTCGCCCAGTACGCACGGATCGTCGAGCGCAAGGCGGTCCTGCGCAATCTGATCGGGGCGGCCGGGCGGATCGCGGGGATCGGCTATGAGGATCCACCGGAGGTCCAGGAGGCGATCGATCGCGCGGAGGCCGAGCTCTTCGCCGTCAGCCAGAAGCGGGTGGATGCCGGCTTCAGCCCGCTCAAGTCATTGCTCCACGACGCCTACGACCGGCTCGATTATCTCCACGCCCACCGTGGCGAGATCAGCGGTGTTCGAACCGGCTTCACCGACCTTGACACGCTCACGACCGGACTCCAGAAGAGCGACCTCGTCGTCCTCGCGGCGAGGCCCTCCGTCGGCAAGACGAGCTTCGCGCTCAACATCGCCGAGCACGCCGCGGTCAAGGAGCGCAAGAGCGTCGGTGTCTTCAGTCTCGAGATGAGCAAGGAGCAGCTCGTCCTGCGCCTCCTCTCGAGCGTCGCCAACATCGACTCCCAGCGACTTCGAAGCGGCTTTCTCGAAGAGCTCGACTTCGCTCGGATCGCGCCGGCGATGAACGCGCTGTCCGAGGCCCCGATGTACATCGACGACACGCCGAATATCTCGGCGATGGAGCTCCGGACGAAGGCTCGTCGTCTCCAGGCGGAGGCAGGGCTCGATCTGGTCATCGTCGACTACCTCCAGCTGATGCAGGCGACCACGACAAACCGGGATGCCAACCGGGTGCAGGAAGTCTCGGAGATCTCGCGCGGACTCAAGGCGCTCGCACGCGAGCTGTCGATCCCGGTGATCGCGCTTTCGCAGCTTTCGCGCCAGCCGGAGATGCGCGAGTCCAAGGAGCCGCGGCTGTCCGACCTGCGCGAGTCGGGCGCGATCGAGCAGGACGCGGATCTCGTCATGTTCCTGTGGCGCGACAAGGAGCGGGGCCAGGACGACCAGGACCAGGAGGGCGAGGTCATCAACCTCAAGCTCGCCAAGCACCGTAATGGCCCGACCGGTGAGATCCAGCTCTGGTTCAAGAAGCGCCAGACCCGCTTCGTCAGCTACGCCGGCGAACGCTACGCCGAGGCCGGCTGAGGGCTCGGATCGCTACATCGCCTCATCCGGCAGGAGCGGGCGCAGTGACAGCGAGTAGGACTGCTTGTCGGGCCCCGCAAGGGGCACGCCCACGAACCCGCCCTCGAACGGATGGATGCCGAGTTTGTCCGCGTCCGCGGTCGTCAACAGGCGAGCCGGGAGCGGGAAGCTGTTCGGGTCGCCGGGACTGACGAATTCGCCAGGCTTGATATCCGGCCACGGCCACGCTCGCTGGTCGGATGCGCCCGGCTGGCCTTCGAGCAGGATCGCTCGGTACCGGGTCGGCTGGTACACGTCGGTCTTGATCGTCCCGCCCTGATCGATGTTGGCGAGACGGTCGCGTAGCTTCGCGAACGCCTGGCGGGCCGGTCCGTCCGCAACTTGCCCCGAGTCGATGCCGAGGGCGTACACCGAGACCTTCTTGGCCACGCCGCCCGCGTTCACCGTGAAGGTGGCGGTCGCGGCGTCGGCGACCATGTTGTTCGGATAGTCCAGCCGGGCTGCGCCAAGGCCGCCCGTGCCGAGCGCATATTCGAGCAGCGCCTGGATCTGCCCCTCATCCATCCGGGCCACGCGGAACGGACGGAACGGGGCCACCGAACCGACGGTCGGCAACGGATCCTGGGCCGGGTTCCGGAAGATGATCGTCCCGTCGCCGTAAAGGGTGAAGATCGGCGCCGAAGCTGCCGTCCAGGCTGGCATCACGAACCCGCCACCCTCCTCGTAGCGGAGCAGCACATCACCGCCGCCAGTCGCGTGGTCGATCGCGCCGAACGCGCCGGGTGTCGATGTCGGGGCCTGACTCGCTGGGCTCGACGCTTCCGACGACGAGGACGGCACGCCGCCGCCGGCTTTCGAGCAGGCGGTCGCGATCAAGACGAGCGCGAGCAGCGCGATGGCGGGAACCGGACGGGACATAGCGCCCCGACGCGTGGGACGCCTGAGCGGTTCCATGACGCGGTCCAGTGTCCCGAAAGGGCTTGACGACCCGCGTATCTTCACCGCTATGAGTTCCGGGCTCCGAGCCCGGGCCGACCGGGACGCCCAGCCCCTGATAGGCTCGCCCGCCGCCGACCCGCTGCCATCTCGGTGTCGCGGGTCTCGCACGTCATCGCGTGCCGAGTGGAGGAGGTCGGGAGGGTGTACCAGGACCGCAGTCTGACCTGTCGCGACTGTGCCGAGGAGTTCAGCTTCTCCGCGGGCGAGCAGGCGTTCTTTGCCAGCAAGGGTTTGTCCAACGACCCGCAGCGCTGTCCTTCATGTCGGGCCGCCGCCAAGCGTGCACGTTCGAGCGAAGGCCCACGGGAGTTCCACGCCGCGATCTGCGGGGCATGCGGGGATCAGGCCGTCGTACCGTTCGCTCCCCGGAACGACCGACCCGTCTACTGCAGCTCCTGCTTCGACAAGGTCAGGGCAGGAACCCTGGCCTCCGCACCGGCCACCGTCTAGGCATCCGGTGGGCGTCATCATCATCCGGGAGATGGTCGGGACGAGCCCGCGGTCGTGGAGCGACGCTGCGCGCCAGGCGGTGGCGACCGCCTCGAAGACGGTGCGCAATATCGTGACGGTCGAGGTGGTCAAATCCACCGCGGTCGTGCAGGACGGCGAGATCGTCGAGTACCGCGTCGAGGTCAAGATCGGGTTCGAATACGAGGGCTGACGGGCGGGTGATCGGCCGCAGCTAATCGAGCGGTGAGTGCCGCCCGACATCATGGCCCCCATGCCCGGACCCCATCGGCCCGTTGACACGCCCCACGGCCGCTCGGCATCGTTGGCGTCAGGCCCATCCTCGCGGCCGACCCAAGCGACCGGATCGTGGAGGCCGGTCGTCGTCGGACGGGGGCGTTCGACGCAGCGCGAGGCCTCGTTCGGAGGGCTTGGCGATCCGATGCACGGCTATCCGATCCAGACGGCAAAGATCCAGCCGCCGCCCCTACGCGACGAGACACTGGCTCGGGGCCGGCTGCTCGACTGGCTCGCGGCGAAGGTCAACCAGCGAGTCGTCCTCGTCATCGCGGATGCGGGTTATGGCAAGACGACGCTCCTCGCCGACTTCTCGCGGCGGACTCGGCTTCGGACCATCTGGTATCGGCTCGATGACGACGACCGGGATTGGATCTCGTTCCTGACCCATCTCGTCGCCGCGGGACGCGAGCACGACCCGGACTTCGCACCGACGACCGCGGCGATGATGAGCGACCTGTCCACGGGCGGGCCGACTCGCGAGGCGGCGACCGACGTCTTCCTGCGAGAGCTCCCGACGATCGCCGAGCACGGCGCCGCGCTGATCTTCGATGACTTTCATGTCGTCGACGAGTCGCCAGAGGTCCGACAGATCGTCAGGGACCTCGTCCTGCGTGCCCCGGAGCGCCTGGCCGTCATCTTCGCCAGCCGGCGAGCACCCTCCATCCCACTTGCTCGCATGCGGGCGTCGGGAGAGGTGGCGGAGATCGGCACAGACGAGCTTCGCTTCGATACGTCCGAGACCGCGCGGCTGTTCACCGAGACGTATGGGCGCGAGCTCGACCCCGATGTGCTCGTGGATGTGGCAGCGCGAACGGAAGGATGGGCAGCTTCGCTCCAGCTCGTGCAGGCCGCGTTGCGCGACAGATCTCCCGCGGAGATCCGCCGATTCGTCCGCAGCCTGAGCGGTGCCGACCATGAGCTCTATGACTACCTGGCCGAAGAGGTCGTCGGCGACCTACCGGACGATCTTCAGCAGTTCCTCATGCGCACCTCGATCCTTCAGGTGGTCGCGGCCGATCTCGCCGCGGTCGTCACCGGACTCGATCCCGCGGAGGTCGCGCGACTGGGCGCGGCGGCCGAGCGGCTGACACTGCTGACCCGGCCGTCGCGCGCATCGCGCGGCCCCCAGCGCTACCACCCGCTCGTGCGAGAGTTCCTGGAGGGACGGCTTCGGTCGACCCTGACGAACGAGGCCGTGGCGGCCCTCCATCGCAGCGTCGCGAACGCCGCCCGTCCCGATGACTGGCGCGTCGCGGCGCATCACTTCGGCGAGGCGGGAGACATCGGCTCCGTCGCATCCACGGTCGCCATGGCCATCCCAGAGATCATGGGCAAGGGCCAGCACACCGCAGCCGTCGAACAGATCGCCCGAGTCCCCGAGGAGCTTCGTCCGCCCGTCCTGAGCCTGGTCACCTCACGCATCCAACTCCAGCGCCGGGACTATGAGCCCGCGATCCGACTGTCGAACGCGGTCCTGGACAGCGTGCTGCCAGGATCCCAGGAAAGTGATCACGCACTGCTCAATCTGGTGACCCTCTATCTGCAATCTGGGCGCGACCAGAAATCCCGCCTGACGGCAGATCGATTGCGAGAGACAACCTCAAATGAGGAACTTCGTCTGATCGCGGAAGGTGTTGCCTTCATGATCGATGCAACAACGACGGGAAGCATCGATGCGATGTCACGTCATCTCCTTTCGATGGCCGATAAGCAACGGGGGCTACATCCCCACTATTACGGCGTGACGATGCTGAACCTTGCCGTGAACTCGTCGCTGCAGGACGAACCGGAGGTCGCCCTCACCTACGCGCGCGAAGCGATAGATGCGTTGGAGGGAACGTCATCTCGAATAGAACTAGCGGCTGCCTTCATGGCCCTCGCGTACCCCTTAACGCTCTTGGGGCGAATCGAGCATGCGCACGAGGCCATCGCCTCGGCCGTGGCCGCTGATGAAGCCGAGGCAAACCTCGACCGCGCCGAGCTCGCGGACAGCTATCTCGACCCGGATGCCGCTTGGTCGCTGCTAACGGCCCTGCAAAACAGCCGAGAAATCAATGCGCGACTGAGCTTCACCGTCCATTCGGCGTGGTATTACGCCCGTAGGAATCGGGTCGGCGAAGCACAGGGGGTGCTCGATCTTGCTGGCCCGCCCGAACAGGTCTTGATCGGGTATGCGACCGCGAGAGGTGTTGCTGCGGCCTACGTCGCGGTCGCCTCCGGCGCCTCCGGGGGTCCGCAACGGGCCGCCGAGGCCGGCGAAGCCGCCAGGCGACAGGGCGCAATCCGGTGGGTTCGGGTCGCCTACCTGATTGAAACATACTCCCGGTCGACACCCGAGTTCGTCGACGCGATCAAGGCGGTGGGGACGACGTCTCCGTGGAATCTCACCTTCGTCGCCGACTTGGTTGCGCGACAACTGGACAAGCTCGACGACAGTGTTTTGCCAACAATTCAACGAGCCGCGAATCTCCATCCTGCTCGGTGGAGATTCGTTCTTCGCGAGCGCCTCGCGTCGGCGCAGCCAGGAGAGGGCCTCGCGTCGGCGCGCCTGCTGGAGCCGATCGGCGAGAGATCGGACATCCCCAGGCTTCGTGCCTACGCACGACACCAACGACGGCTTCCAGGCTCGTCAACTCTGGGGCGATCGCTGGCCCGCCGACTCGCCGACAAGGCCTATGTGGAGGACCTGGGCCGCGTGTCCGTTGTTGTCGGCGACCGACAGGTTCCGGGATCCGCGATCCGCCGCAGGGTCCTCGGTCTGCTTTGCTTTCTGTTGACGAGACCGTCGATGTCGAGCACTCGAGATCAAGTGCTCGACGCACTTTGGCCTGCGCTCGATCCGGTCGACGCTCTGAATTCGCTCAATCAGACCGTCTACTTT
>DASYJV010000238.1:0-3830 GCA_035996105.1 Candidatus Limnocylindrales bacterium
CGCAGCGGCAGCAACGTCATCAACGGCAACGACGAATACGCGCTCGAGGCTGCGCTCAAGCTCATCGACGGGGTCGGCGAGGGCCAGATCACGCTGCTGACGATGGCCCCGGCGAACGCCCCCGAAACCCTGCGAAAGGCGCTCGCGATGGGCGCGACCCGAGCCGTCCACGTGACCGATCCAGCGCTGGCCGGATCCGACCACATCTCGACGGCCAAGGTCCTGGCCGCGGCGCTGCGCGACCTGGAGTACGACATGATCTTCGCCGGCATCGATGCGTCGGATGGCGTCGGCGGCATCGTGCCCGCATCGGTGGCGGCGCTTCTCGGACTCCCGTTCCTGTCCTACGCCGCCCGCATCGAGCCGGACATGGCGAACCGCTCCGTCCGGGTCCGGCGCATCAGCGCCACCGGCTACGACGTCCTCGAGGCGCCGATGCCGGCCCTCATCGCCGGGACACAGGCGCTCGGCGAGCCGCGTTACCCGTCGCTCAAGGGGATCATGGCGGCCCGTAACAAGGAGATCGTCACGCGCTCGCTGGGTGATCTCGGCCTCGACGCCGGGGAGCTGGGTGCGGCGGCGGCAACGACCAAGGTCCTCGACAGCCGACAGCCGCCGGCCCGCGCGGCGACGGAGGTCGTGCGCGGGACGCCGGCGGAGGGCGCGGCCCGGATCGTCGACTTCCTGGTCGAGCGGAGGCTCATCTCATGACCTCGCTGTGGGTCGTCGCCGAACCAGGACCCGACGGTGGGATCGCGCGGGTGAGCGCGGAAGCGGCGACGCTGGCCCGCGAGCTGGCCGCCCAGGCGAAGGGTGACGTGATCGGCATCGTCATCGGCGCGGATCCGGCCGTGGCCGCCGGCGAGCTCGCCGACTACCTGCCCGTCGTGTGGGCCATCACGGATCCCGCCGCGGCCGAGCATGTCTGGTCGTCGGTCGCCGCGACTCACGTGGCGAAGCTCCTATCGACCGAGACGCCGGACGTGATCTTCGTCGGCGCCGGTGCCGACGGTCGCGATCTGGCGGGAGCCGTCTCCGCGCTGACCGGCCTCGGCGTCCTCGTCAACGCGACCGGCGTGACCTGGACCGATGGCGGCCCGGCCATCGAGATGAGCGTCTTCGGTGGCAAGCTGCTGACGACATCGGGCTTCACCGCTGGCCGCGGGATCGTGACCGTCCGTCCGAACGTCACCACCGCTGCGACGGCGGCGAACAAGGGCAAGGTCGAGCCACGCACGGCAGCCCCCGCCAGCCAGCCGAGTCTCCCTGCCGTCCGCGTCCTGGAACGCGTCAGCGAGGCCGGCGCCCAGGCACCGATCGAGGAGGCCCGGATCATCGTGGCCGGCGGTCGTGGCGTCGGTGGGCCGGAGGGCTTCGGGATCGTCGAGCAGCTCGCCGAGGCGCTCGGGGGTGCGGTCGGTGCGACACGCGCGGCGGTCGATTCGGGCTGGATCCCGTATAGCCAGCAGATCGGCCAGACGGGCAAGATCGTCAAGCCCGAGCTCTACTTCGCCCTGGGCATCAGTGGCGCCATCCAGCACAAGGTCGGGATGCGGACGTCCGGATCGATCATCGCGGTCAACCGCGACCCCGATGCGCCGATCGCCGACTTCGCCGACCTGTTCGTCGTTGGCGATCTCTTCGCGGTGGGCGAGGCGCTCCTCGAGCAGCTCCGCGCCCGGTCGGCCTGAACGGTCGGATCGGACCGCCATGGAGCTCGCCGTCCTCCTGCCCATCGCGGCGTTCATCGCCCTGGCCGCCGGCCTGGCGTTCGTCCTGCGTGGGACCGGCCGGATCGTCGCGCGTACGCGCGAGCTCGAGCAATTCCACGCAGGCGTGCGGGACCTGGCGGCAAGGGTCGACGCCTCGCTCGATGGCGCAGCCGGACAGGTCGACGCGGTCCGTCGCCGGCAGGTCGGACCGGACACGATCGCGCAGACGATCGTCGCCGCCTCCGACGCCGTCGAACGCTATACCGATGAGGCCAAGGCGCTCCGCGGGCCGCGCAAGGCGATGCACATCCGCGCGGACCTGATCGCCGAGCTGGACCGTGCCCAGCGAGCCCTCGAGATGGTCGAGCACGGCACCTCGATGATGGTCGTCGCCCGTCGGGGCTCGCGCGAGCTCGAGGCCCAGACGTCGATCAAGCGCGGGTATCTCAACCTCATCCACGCTCGCGAGGCGTTCGCCCGTCACGCCATGGAGGCCCAGTCCTTCAGCGCCGACCGGACGCCCCAGAAGACCGGTTCCCGAAGGGTCTAGCGGCGCGGCGAAACCACACCATCTAGTGGTATCCTCCGGCAACACCACTATCCCTTGTGGTGCGAGGCGGACAGGAGAGCGATGCGCTGCCCCCAATGCGGCGAGCGGGAGACCCGCGTCGTCGACTCGCGAGATCTCGACGATTCCGCCACCATCCGGCGCCGGCGCGAATGCGCCGCATGCTCGATGCGGTTCACCACCTACGAGCGGGTCGAGGCCGCCCGGCTGATCGTCACCAAGCGCGATGGCGCCCGCCAGGAGTTCGATCGCGATCGGCTGGTGTCCGGGTTGCGCAAGGCGCTGACTCGCCGGCCCGTCCCGGACGGCGCGGCCGAGGTGGCCGCGGACGCCATCGAGGCCGAGCTGCGCGCGGCCGGGGTCGGCGAGATCCCGTCGTCGCGGATCGGCGCCCTCGCGATGGAGCAGCTCCGGGGGATCGACCAGATCGCCTACATCCGCTTCGCCAGCGTCTACCAGAGCTTCGAGGACCTCGAGGCGCTCAAGCGCGAGGTCGACACCCTCTACGCGGAGCGCGGGACCGGGGCGCTCGTCAAGTGAGCGTGTTGTCCGATCGCGATATCCGGGCAGCGCTGGAGGAAGGGCGGGTGAGCATCCGCCCCTACGATCCGCAGGACCTGCAGCCCTCTTCGGTAGACCTCCACCTCGACCGGTCGTTCCGGGTCTTCCGCAACAACCGCTACGCCTATATCGACGTACGGGCACCCCAGCCCGACCTGACCGAGATGCTCACCATCGCCGACGACGAGCCGTTCATCCTGCACCCCGGCGAATTCGTGCTCGGCCAGACCCTCGAATGGGTCGAGCTCCCGGATGATCTCGTCAGCCGCCTGGAAGGCAAGTCGAGTCTGGGCAGGCTGGGCCTGCTGATCCACTCGACGGCGGGCTATGTGGATCCAGGCTGGAGGGGCAATCTGACGCTCGAGCTGTCGAACGTCGCGAACCTGCCGATCGCGCTCTACTTCGGGATGCGCATCGGACAGATCAGCTTCTTCAAGATGTCGAGCCCGGTGGATCGGCCGTATGGCTCGCCGGAGCTCGGCTCCAAATACCAGGGCCAGTCGGAGCCGACGGCCTCGGCCTTCCACCGCGACTTCGATGCCGGTCGGGCGACCGGGGAGACGTCGCGCAAGTAGCCGATGGCGATGAACGACGCGGTCGACTGGTCGCGCGATCTCGGCGGCGGCGTCCGCGTGGGCCTGATCCAGGCCGGGACCTTCCGGTCGGACGCCGGGACGCTCTTCGGGCCGGTGCCATGGGTCCTGTGGAGCGGACTGGTCGACAACGAGATCGATGACAAGCGGCGTCTCCTCCAGGCGCTGAACTGTCTGTTGATCGAGACGACGTCGGGTCGTGCCCTGGTCGAGACCGGGATCGGCGAACGGTTCGACGAGAAGACCCGGACGATGCGAGCCGTCGAGGGGCCGTGGATCGCGGCCGCCCTTGAGACGGCCGGCTTCGTGCCCGAGAGCATCAACGTCGTGGCCATGAGCCACCTCCACTTCGATCACGCCGGCGGGCTCCTCCGCGGCGACGGCTCGCGGACGTTT
>DASYJV010000239.1:0-11124 GCA_035996105.1 Candidatus Limnocylindrales bacterium
GGACATCGGGGTCGTCGGCTGCCTGGGTGATGAACCGTTCGACGGAAGCCGCGAACGACTCGTACGGGTGGTGGACGAGGATGTCGCCCGCCCGCACCGCGGCGAAGACGTCGGCCGGCTCGTCCTCGTCCGGCGGGACGAGCCGCGGCGGGGTGACGGGCGACCAGGGAGCCGGCTTGAGGTCAGGTCGGTCGAGATCGGCGATCGCCCACAGACCGGTCAGGTCGAGCATCCCGCTGATCTCGTAGCAGTCGGCTTCGCCGAGCCCGAGTCCGCGAAGCAGTAGCGCCCGCGTGGCGGCCGGCATCGAGCGCTCGACCTCGAGCCGCACGGCGGCCCCGAAGCGGCGACGCCGGAGCTCCTCCTCGATGGCCAGCAGGAGATCGTCGGCCTCGTCTTCCTCGATCTCGAAGTCGGCGTTGCGGGTGACCCGGAAGAGGTGGTGCTCCTCGACCTCCATCCCGGTGAACAGCGCGTCGAGGTTCGCCTCGATGACCTGGTCGAGCAGCACGAACCTGGATGGCCCGACCTCCAGGATGCGCGGCAGGATCTGCGGCACCTTGACCCGGGCGAAGGCACGCTCGCCGGTCTCGGGGTCGCGGAGCCCGACCGCGATGGAGAGGCTGAGCGTCGAGATGTACGGGAAGGGATGGCCCGGGTCGACCGCCAGCGGGGTCAGGACCGGGAAGATCTCGTCGAGGAATCGCTGCCGGAGCGACTCATGGTGCTCGGGCATCGTGGCGTAGTCGAGCAGCTCGACGCCTTCGGCCGCGAGCGCCCGACGCACCGACAGGAAGATCGCGGAGTGATCGGCGACCAGCTCCAGCACCCGTTGCCGCGAGACGGCCAGCTGCTCCTCAGCGGTCCGGCCATCGGGGGAGCGCGCGACCTTGCCGGCTTCGACCTGCTGGCGCAGCCCGGCGACGCGGACCTGGAAGAACTCGTCGAGATTGCCGGCGAAGATGGCCAGGAACTTGACCCGCTCGAGCAGCGGATTGCGCTCGTCACGCGCCTCGTGCAGGACCCTGGCGTTGAACTCCAGCCACGACAGCTCGCGGTTCAGGTAGGGCAGCGAGACGTTCGGACGGGCGGCACGGCGAGCGCGCGGCGAGGTGACCGGGGAGGCGGGTGCGCCGGGGTCGATCGCGGCCATCGCGGGTCCTGGACCTTCCTGAACATGGGGGCGCCGACGCGAGGCGGCCCGGCCGGCGAGGATAGCACGCGACGATTTGCCGGCCCAACGGTCAGTCCTCGGCGACGTACCGCCGTTCGCCCGATGACGTGTCGATCCAGACCCGCATGCGGTGTTCCGAGGTGGGGTCGATGAACACCTCATCGCTGCGCTGGAACCGCGGCTCGAGGGCTCCGCCGGGCGGTTCGCCGCCGCCCGGGCCGACGGGCAGTCGCGTCCGATCCGACGGATCCGACCGGTAGCGCGAGCGCTCGATGAGCGTCCCGATGAGCAGGGCACCACCGAACACGCAGAGCCACCAGCCGGGGACCGAGGCCGCGCTGCCGGCGCCGATCGCGAGGATCGCGAGGCCGGCCACGAGCATCGCCAGTCCGAGCAGCAGCGCGACGACCCGCGCGGTCCCCACGCTCGCGCTCACTCGACCGGGGTCGAAGGCAGCTCGGCCGTGCCCGGGCCATCGGGGGCGACGATGACCGCCGTTCCATAGGCCACGATCTCGCTCATCGTCCCCGAGATCTCGGAGCTGTCGAAGCGCATCGAAAGGACCGCGTTGGCGCCGATCACGGTCGCGTTCCGGATGAGCCGGTCGAGCGCCTGGCGTCGGGTGTCCTCGAGCAGGGTCGTGTATTCGTGGATCTCGCCCCCGCCGAGCGAGCGCAGGCTGGCCATCAGGTTGCCGCCGAGGCCACGGCTGCGGACCACGAGCCCGAAGACCATCCCCTTGCTCTCGACGATGCGGTGGCCGGCCAGGAAGGGCGTGGTGACGACGATCATGCGTGCTCCTCGTGACGATCCCGGGTGCCGAGCGCGGCGGATCCGGCGTTCGTGGCCATGGTCGGCCGTCGCGCCGTGCATTCGTCGCACGGGCAGCGGTCGCGCAGCATGGTGAAGGTGTAGAAGCCGGTGTGATGGCCGTCGGCCCAGGCCGGGGCGATGGCATAGCTCCCGACCATCGAGACGTCGACCAGGCGGACCTGCTCGGCGGTCAAGGTCGGCGCGCTGTCGAGCCAGCCGGGCATCCCGGCCTCTCCGCGGCAGAAGGCGCAGGGGCAGAGCCAGCGCAGCGTCGTCGTGTCATAGGCGGTCTCGTGGCCGTCGCCCCAGGCGATCTCGAGCCGGCCGGCCCCGCGGTCGGCGTGGATCGAGACCGGGGTCGTCGGAGTCGTCATCGGTTCGATGGTAGTCGCAACGAGCGACCCGGACCATCGGGTCGCGGGCGCACGCTTCGACGCGGGCTATCCTCGGGAACGTGAGCCTCGAGATCGACCACGTCACGAAGCGCTTCGGCACGACCACCGCCCTCGACGGGCTGTCATTCGAGGTCGGCCGCGGCGAGGTCTTCGGCTTCCTCGGCGCGAATGGCGCCGGCAAGACCACGACGATGCGGATCTGCCTCGGGATCATCCGGGCCGATGCCGGCGAGGTCCGCTGGGACGGTCGCCCGACTGCGGATGTGCCGCGCCGAACGTGGGGCTACCTGCCCGAGGAGCGCGGGCTCTATCCCCGGATGGCCGTGCTCGATCAGCTCGTCTACTTCGGCTCGCTCTACGGCCTCGAGCCCGATCGCGCACGGCGCGAGGCGGTCGCCTGGCTGACCCGCTTCCGGATCTCGGAATACGCCGGGCGGCGGGCGGAAGAGCTCTCCAAAGGCAATCAGCAGAAGGTCCAGTTCATCGCCGCCGTCCTGCACGACCCGGAGGTCCTGCTGATGGACGAGCCGTTCACCGGTCTGGACCCGGTCAACCTCATCCTCCTGCGCGAGGCGTTCACCGAGCTGCGCGACCGCGGTCGGACGCTCATCTTCTCGACCCACCAGATGGACACCGCCGAGGCGATGTGCGAATCGGTCGCGATCGTGGATCTCGGCCGCCTCGTGGCGGGTGGACGCGTGCGCGACCTCAAGCGGGCCAGCGGCCGACGCACCCTCCGGCTCGCCATCGATGGCGCTCCGGCGCCGGACTGGCTCTCGACATTGCCGGGCGTCGCGGGGCTGCGACCGGTCGGCGGTGGTGCGGAGCTCGAGCTCCTCCCCGTCGCGGATCCCGGTGCGCTCCTTGCCGCGGTCCTCGCCCGGGGCGCGACCGTCACCCGCTTCGAGATCGTCGAGCCGAGCCTCGAGGCGTTGTTCATCGAGCACGTCGGACGTCCCGCGGACGACCAGGCGACGCTTGCTCCGGGGCTGGCGGGTGCCTCGCTGCCGACCGGTAGCGCCGCCTGATGGCCCGGCGCGACCCGCTCCTGCCCAATGCCGGGATCGTGGCTCGGCGCGAATACCGTGACCGGACGCGTAGCCCGCTCTTCCTTGCCTCCACGATCCTGCTGGCCGGGCTGGCCATGATCGCCGCGCTAGCGCCGATCGCGATCCGCGGCCTCGACCGCTCGACCGTCACCCACATCGCCGTCCTGTCGACCGACACCGAGCTTGCCACCCGGGCCGTCGCGGTCGCGGATTCGCTCCTCAACATCCCGCCGGGCGGGATCACCGACCCGGCCTGGAAGCGACCGTACGTGGTCGAGGTCGCGGCCCATCCGGCCGACGCCGAGGCCCGCCTGGCCGCCCGCCAGCTGGGCGGGATCCTGACCATCGAGCGCCTCGCCAGCGGACAGCTCGACGTCTCGCTCCGGACCTTCGAGGGCCCGAACAGCGCCCGTAGCCAGGTCCTGAGCGTGGCCGCATTCGGGATCGGCGTCCTTGACTGGAACGCCCGCCTGCCCCCGACGGCGGCCCGAGCGCCATTCGTCACGCCGAACTACCGGGTGGATTCGATCAGCGGCGCCACGGACGGTGGCAAGCCCATCGGCGCCCAGGAGGCGGCGAGCCGCGGCTTCCTCGGGATCGTGTTCGTGGTCCTGCTGTTCATCACGGTGGTGATCTACGGCATGTGGGTCGCCACCGGGGTCGCGTCCGAGAAGAGCAGCCGGGTGATGGAGCTCATGATCAGCGCCGCATCGCCACGCCAGATGCTGGCCGGGAAGGTCGTCGGGATCGGCGCGGCAGGGCTGACCCAGTACCTCGCCATCGCGATTCCGGCCATGGTGCTGCTCGCCTTCCAGGACCGGATCGCCGAGGCCGTGCTCGGACCCGATTGGGCGACGGGCGCGCAGCTGGTCGGGCTGACCCCCGCGCTCCTTGCGGGCTATGGCGTCTTCTTCCTGCTCGGGTTCACCCTGTTCGCGTTGATCTACGCCGCGATGGGCTCGTTCGTCAGCCGGCCCGACGATCTCCAGACGCTCTCGCTGCCACTCAGCCTCGTCGCGATGGTCGGCTACCTGACCGCGATCGTCGCGCTTGGCGGGGGCGGCGGCGGGTGGGTCGCCCTGGCCTCCTTCGTGCCGCCGTTCAGTCCGTTCGTGATGCTCGCCCGGATCATGGTCTCGGCGGTCCAGCCGTGGGAGGTCGCCCTCTCGATCGGGCTGCTCGTCGCGTCGATCGCGGCGGTCGCGGTCGTGGCCACGCGGGTCTACGCGGCGGGCGTCCTGCTCTACGGACAACGGCCCGGCTTGCGCGCGTTCGTTGCGGCGGCCCGCAAGGTCTGAGCGCCGCGGTCGGCCCGGCGGTCAGGCCTCTTCGTCGAACGGCAGCCGACTGATCAGGGCGAGGATCGGGGCCGCCGCCGTCGCCGCGGGCACCTCCGCCTGATCGGCCTCGACCGACGCGCCGCGCGTGGCCGCGATGTAGCGCCACAACCGACTGCGCACGCCGGGCAGGTACGGACTCTGACGCTGGCGGGCGAGCACGCCGCCAACGCCCTGGGCGACGACCGCCTCGAACAGCGCGATGCCCTCGGTCGCGATGGCCGGCACGGCGACGACCTCGTCGCCCGGACGAAGGACGCGCCGAAGCGTCTGGCGCCGACGCACGAGCGGCTGCGAGATCAGGGTTCGCCCGTCGAGGTGGAGCAGGTCGAAGGCGAGGAAGGCGACCGGGCGGCCGTCCTGGCCAGCCAGCCGCCGCGCGAGACCGGCCGCATCGGCCCGTCCGGCGCCATCCACGACGACGAGCTCGCCATCGAGGATCGCCGACCTCGCCGCGACCCGGACGGCCAGCCCGGACAGCTCGGGCAGTGCGCTCGTCAGGTCCCGTCCGCTCGCGTCGCGGATCCTGACCTCACCGGCTCCCTCGGCCTCAGCCGGCCCGATCATGACGAAAGCGCGTTCGCCGCCCCACCACGGCTCGAACAGGTGCTCGTCCGAGTCGAATGGCGCGGGGAGTGGACGCGGCAGCATCGGCCGCAGGTCGGGCAGGTCCGGCAGCTGGTCGGCCTCGAGGCGCAGCGAGAGCTGGTCGGCCATCGTCGCCCGATGGTAGCCCGCCGGAGCGCGTTGCGACCGGGTGTATCCTCTCGCTCCCATGACCGCCACCAGACGCCCCGACTCGCCTGCGAGGGAGCGTGCCGACGACCTCATCCGTGCCTGGGACGGGCGTCCGGGACCGCTGGGCAGCCTGCTCGGACGGGTGACCGCAGTCGATCAGGTCGGCGTCGAGGAGCGCGTCGACGCGCTCAAGAAACGCTCGATCAAGAAGGCCTCGAAGCTCTGGGCGCTCCAGCTCGCGATCTCGATGATGGATCTGACCACCCTCGAGGGCAAGGACACACCGGGCAAGATCCGGGCGATGTGCGTCAAGGCGATGCGGCCGCAACCGGGTGATGCGTCGATCCCGTCGGTCGCCGCGGTGTGCGTCTATCCGGCGCTCGTCGCCGAGGCGAAGGAGGCGCTCCGCGGCTCGACCGTCAAGGTCGCCAGTGTCGCGACCGGCTTCCCGTCCGGGCAGACCTTCCGCGACATCAAGGTGCTCGAGGTCAAGGCCGCGGTGGCGGCCGGCGCCGACGAGGTCGATATGGTCATCGACCGGGGAGCGTTCCTGTCGGGCGACTTCCTGGCGGTCTTCGAAGAGATCGTGGAGGTCAAGGAGGCGGCCGGCGCGGCGCACCTCAAGGTCATCCTCGAGACCGGCGAGCTCGAGACCTACGACAACGTCCGGCGGGCGTCGGTCCTGGCGATGGCGGCCGGCGCCGACTTCATCAAGACGTCGACCGGCAAGGTCACGCCCGCGGCCACGCTCCCGGTCACGCTCGTGATGCTCGAGGCGATCCGCGACTTCGAGCGCTCGACGGGGCGCCAGGTCGGCATGAAGCCGGCCGGTGGGATCCGGACCGCCAAGGAGGCGATCCAGTACCTCGTGGTCCTCTACGAGACGCTCGGGCCGCGCTGGATGTCGCCCGACTGGTTCCGTTTCGGGGCGTCATCGCTGCTCAACGATGTGCTGATGCAGATCGAGTTCCAGCGCACCGGCCGGTATCAGGATCCGGACGACTTCACGCTCGACTGAGCGAGCCCACGCGCCGCGTAGTGCCGGGGCCTAGAGGCGGCCTCTGCCGCGTCCGAAGTACCCCAGGACGAAGAGCACGATGAGCACGATGACGACGATGATGACGATGGTTTCGACACTCATGGGTACACGCCTCGTACTGCGGTCAGGCGTCCTTCTGGCCACCTCTTGCGGCGCAGGATAGGCGCCACTCCAGGGGCGGGCAATGCCGCCGACCCGGTCTTTTCGATGCGCGACGGGTCGGCCGCATAACAAGAAGCCGGCCTGACCTTAACGTGAACGTGAACGTTGTGGTACGATGGCAGGCAGATGAGCCTTCCCGAAAACCCTCGACCCCGTCTCCTCCGGATCAACGAGGTCGCCGCTGAAACCGGCATGACGACCCGCCGGATCCGGTATTACGAAGAGGTCGGCCTGCTCGAGCCGGCCGCCCGCTCCGACGGCGACTACCGCCTGTACGACGCGTCGGACCTCGACCGGCTCCAGTTCATCCGCGACCTCCGCGACGACGCCGGATTCTCGCTGGCCCAGATCGGCCAGCTCCTCGAAGACGAAGCGGCACGCGAACGCAACCGCGAACGCCTCCGCCAGGCCACGAACGCCGCCGAACGCGGTCTCTACCTGGCCGATGCGCAGCAACGCGTCGAACGCCAGATCGCGCTCCTCGAGGCGAAGGCCGCCCGGCTCGCATCCATGATCGACGAGGCCCAGGCGCGACTGGCCCGGATCCAGGGGCACCTCGCCGAGCTCGACGCGACCGAGCCGATGCCCGCAGCGGTCGACACGCCGTGACCCTCAGCAGCGGCATCGACGCCTTCCGCCATCGAAACTACCGGCTCTTCTTCACCGGCCAGGCCATCTCGCTGGTCGGCACCTGGATGCAGCAGGTCGCGCAGGCCTGGCTCGTCCTGCAGCTGACGCGCGACCCCATCTGGCTCGGGGTCGTGGCGGCCGCCCAATTCCTGCCGGTGATGGTCCTCGGCCTGTTCGCCGGGGTCGCCGCCGACGCGCTGCCGAAGCGCCGTGTCCTGCTGTGGACGCAGGTCGCGATGATGGCCCTGGCAGCCGTCCTCGCGGTGCTCGTCATCAGCGGCCTCGTCCAGGTCTGGATGATCCTGGGGCTGGCGTTCCTGCTGGGGATCGCCAACGCGGTCGACATGCCGGTGCGCCAGGCGTTCGCCGTCGAGCTCGTCGGTCGGGAGGACGTCGGCAACGCGGTCGCCCTCAATTCAGCGATGTTCAACGGCGCCCGGGTCGTCGGCCCGGCGGCGGCGGGTCTCGCGATCGGCGCCTTCGGCGTCGGTCCGGCCTTCGCCATCAACGCGCTGAGCTTCCTGGCGGTCATCGTCGGGCTGCGGATGATCGATGACGAGGACCTCCATCTGCCGCCCCGCATCGCGCGGCCGGAGTCGGCACGGGCCGTGGTCCGCCATCTCAAGGAGGGCCTCCGCTACGTCCGCCAAACGCAGCTCGTCCTGCTTGCGGTCGTCGTCGTCGGGTCGGTGGCGACGGTCGGGATGAACTTCAACGTCCTGATCCCGGCCCTCGCCCAGAACGAGCTCCACAGCGGCGCGGCCGGCTTCGGGTTCCTCATGGCGGCATCGGGGATCGGATCGCTCCTGGCCGCGCTCCGGCTCGTCTTTGGTGGCCGCCCACGCCCGATGCGCCTGGCGACCGGAGCATTGATCCTGGGCCTCGCCTCGCTCGCCCTCACGGCCACCCGCGACTTCCCGATCGCGATGGTGCTGATGGTGCTCATCGGGTTCGGGTCGATCCTCATGGCCGCGACCGGCAACACGACGATCCAGCTGGCCGTCCCCGACCACCTGCGCGGACGGGTGATGAGCGTCTACACGACCGTCTTCAGCGCCTCGGTCCCGATCGGCGGGCTGGCGATGGGCGCGGTGGCGTCCGCGTTCGGCGTCACGATCGCGATCGCGCTGGGTGGTGTCCTGACGCTGCTCGTCGGCCTTGGTGCGTGGGTCTGGGGTCGGCGCGGCGCCTTCGATGCGGTCGGCGGCGTTGCTTCCACGGCCAGCCCGGAGCCGCGCTCATCCGGCGCCGTGTCGGGAGCCGTCAGGCCGCGCTGAGACGACCGCGGTCGTCGGTCAGTCGACGGCCGCGAAGACCAGGGACGCGTTGAGCCCGCCGAACCCGAACGATGTCGACAACACGCGCCGGTAGACACCTTCGCGCCCGGCTCGCAGCAACCCCGGCAGGAGTCCCGCGACAACCGGATCGGGCTCGACCAGGTTGACCGACGACGGCGCCCAGCCGTCCCGGATGGTCAGCGCGCAGATCGCGGCCTCGATCGCGCCCGAGGCGCCGAGCGGATGCCCGTAGAGCGCCTTCGTGCCGCTGACCGGGACCGTGGAGGCACGCTCCCCGAGCGCGAGAGCGATCGCGCGGGCCTCGGCGACGTCGCCGATCGGTGTCGAGGAGGCGTGGGCGTTGACATAGTCGATCTCGCCCGGCTCCGTGGCGGCGTCCTCGAGCGCGATCGTGGCAGCTCGCGCGGCCTCGGTGCCGTCGGCCCGCGGCTGGACCATGTGATGCGCGTCGGAGGTCGCGCCGTAGCCGGTCAGCTCGGCGTACGGGATGACGCCCCGCCGCTCGGCCACCTCGGCCGCTTCGAGGACGAGCAGCGCGGCGCCCTCACCCATGACGAACCCGTCACGCCCGACATCGAAGGGTCGGGCCGCCGCGCCGGGGTCGTCGTTGTGACCCGCCGACAGCGCCCGGATGATGTCGAAGGCCCCGAACGCGAGCGGGCTCAGCGGGATCTCGACGCCGCCGGCGATCGCCGCGTCGACCCGCCCCTCGCGCAGGTCGCCGAGCGCCTCGCCCAGGGCGACCGCGCCGGATGCGCAGGAGTTGGCCGTCGACAGGATCGGGCCGCGGACATCCAGCGCGATCCCAAGGTTGGCCGGCGCCGCCCCGCCGAAGACCGCGAGGGCGAGATTCGGGGCGACTTGGCGGATCCCCTTTTCCAGGTAGCGCTCGTGCTGCTCCTCCGCATAGGCGATGCCGCCGAGCGCCGAGCCGAGGTAGATCCCGATCCGGCGGGGATCCGCACCGCCGTCGACACCCGGCGTCAGACCGGCATCGTCGAGTGCGAGCCGCCCGGCGACGAGCCCGAACTGGCTGAACCGGTCGAGCTGACGGGCGGTCCTGGCTGGCATCCAGGCGAGCGGGTCGAAGTCATCGACCTGTGCCGCGACCTGCGAACGGAACGGCGTCGGGTCGAAGCGATCGATGCGCTGCACCGGCGATCTTGCCGCGCGCAGCCCGGCCCGGAACGCGTCATGGCCGGTCCCGATGGCGGTGATGATCCCGATCCCGGTGATCCAGACGCGGCGTCGTTCGCTCATGTCGAGGGATTCGTCGTGGGCGGTCCTTCGGATGGGTCCGGAGTCATCGCGGCGACGGCTTCGGCCAGCGCCCGGAACGTCGCCAGTGTCCGCCCCGCGATCGGGCGGGTGAAGGCGCGGTCGACGATCGCCGCGAACGTGCTCGCGAAGCGTGGGAGCCGGGGCTGGAACTCGTGGTCGATCGAGATGCGCGAGCCGCTGCCGACGGCATCGATCCGCCAGGTGACATCCATCCCCTTCGTGGCGCCGGCCACGTGGACGAAACGAAGCGACAGCGCGGCCGGCTCGTTCCACGTCCGCGCTCGCCACGTGACCGGGAGTCCAAGCCCGAGCACGCCGATGAGCGACCGGCGCGCCACGAACGAGACGACGAGCGAACCGTCCGGGCGCCGCTCGACGGCCCGTGATCGCGAGTAGTGGGGGAGGAGCCGCTCCCAGCGCTCCACGTCCCGGGCCAATGCGAAGATCAGCTCCGGCGGGGCATCGACCTCGATGGCGATCGTGCTGCGCATCGTCAGTCCGCGGTCCCGGCGCCGATGCGGATGCGCTCGAGGGATGTCACGGCGCGAGCAGCGCCGCGAGATAGCGCGGATCGAGGGCGCGGCCGGCCGGGACGAGATCGCCCATCACGAGACCCATCGTCGCACGAATGGCGGGCCGGGAGGCGAGGCGGCGAGCCGCATAGTCGAACACCGCGGGCCGGCCGAGGAACGCCTGGACCAGCCATGACACGGCGTCTTTCGAGAGGAACCGGCGCTCCATCGCCCGCTCGTACGCTCCGAATGCGCCGGCACGCCCGCGGCCGTGCGCCGAGATCGCGGCGGCTGCCAGCTCGGCCGAGACGAGCGCTCGATGGAGGCCCTCGCCGGTGAACGGGTCGAGGAACCCCGCGGCGTCCCCGACGAGCAGCCAGCCTCGTCCCGCTCGGCGCGTCACGCGATGGCCCAGCGGCCACGCGCCGGCGATGTCGTCGGTCGGCCGACCGTGTCGCCACGCGGCGGGATCGCCGCGGATCGGCGGGATCGCCGTGACGACCGAGTCGGCGACCCCGCGCGCCCCGTCCCGGGTGAGTGCCGGCTGCCAGGAGCGGCCCAGCACGATCCCGACGTTCACGCGGCCACCCGGGACGGGCGCGATCCCGACGTACCCGTCGCGCAGGACCAGCATCCGGGCGTCGCGACACGACGTCGGATCCGTGTCGGGGAGGTGATAGGTCAGGCCCACGCGCT
>DASYJV010000240.1:0-8557 GCA_035996105.1 Candidatus Limnocylindrales bacterium
CGATCTTCGGACGCGACATCAGCTTCTTCCTGTTCGAGCTGCCCTTCCTGCGGCTCATCCAAGGCCTGTTCAACAGCATCGTCATCGTCGCCCTGGTCCTGACCCTCGCGCGCTACATCATCGGGGCGTCGCGCGGCGGGCTGGTCTTCTCGACCCCGATCCGCGTCCACCTCGCGGTCTTGGGCGGTCTCTTCCTGCTGTCGGTCGCGGCCGGCTATCAGCTCGACAAATTCGACCTCGTGTACAGCAACCGCGGGGTCGCGACCGGCGTCAGCTTCACCGACCAGCACGCCCAGTTCTTCGCCTACGACGTCCTGACCATCGTGTCCGGGATGGCCGCGGCGTTCCTCGTCGGCGGAGCCTTCACCCGGATGATCTGGCCACTCGGGCTGACGATCGGCGTCTGGCTGGTGGCCTCGCTCGTGGTCGGGCGGATCTACCCGGAGGCCGTCCAGCGTTTCACGGTCGAGCCGAACCGCTTCGCGCAGGAAGAGCGCTACATCAGCAACAACATCGCGATGACGCGACTGGCCTACGACCTGGGTGGTTGGGGCGATATCCCGTTCGCGGGCGACCAACCCCTGACGCCGGCCGCCGTCCAGCGCGAGGCCGATACCTTCCGGAGCGCGCGCCTGTGGGATCCGCGCCCGCTGCGCGCGACGCTCGACCAGCTCCAGACCGTGCGCAAGTACTACGACTTCACCGGGATCGATACCGACCGCTACCTCATCGCCGGGGTCAAACGCCAGGTGATGCTGTCGGCGCGGGAGCTGGCCCTCGAGCAGAACGCGAATGCGACCGGCTGGGTGAACCAGCGGCTGTACTACACCCATGGGGTCGGGGCCGCGATGGTCCCGGTCAACGAGGTCGGCAGCGAAGGACAGCCGAAGCTGCTCATCGGCAATCTGCCACCGGCGTCCACCGACGGTGCGCCGCCGATCACGCAGCCGCGGATCTACTTCGGTGAGCGCCCCAGCTCCTACGTCGTGGTCGGAGCGAAGCTCAACGAATTCGACTACCCGACCGGCGAGAGCGGCACCGACGGGTCGATCGGGACCCAGACGCGCTGGACCGGGACGACGGGGATCACGCTCGACAAGACCCTCAACCGGCTGCTCTTCGCGGCGAGGTTTCGCGACCTGGATCTGCTCATCAGTGATCAGGTGACGTCGACCAGCCAGCTGCTCTTCCACCGCTCGATCAAGGACCGGGTGACGATGGTCGCGCCGTTCCTGCGCTTCGATCAGGACCCGTACCTCGTGGTCGATGATGCCGGCCGGATGGTGTATGTCCAGGACGCGTTCACGACCTCGGATCGATTCCCGAACGCGCAGTCGTTCACGTCCGAGGACCAGACGAGCGGGCTGAGCGGCGAGCGGATCAACTACATCCGGAACAGCGTGAAGATCACCGTCGACGCCTACGACGGGACGATGCACTTCTACGTCAGCGACCCGAACGACCCGATCATCCGGGCCTACATGGGCGTCTTCCCAGGCACGTTCGAGCCGTTCGACGCCATGCCGGCCGACGTGCGCTCCCATCTGCGCGTCCCCGAGGACATGTTCAACGTGCAGACGGCCGTCTTCGGGCGCTACCACGTGACCAACGCCCAGCAGTTCTTCCGGGGTGACGACCTGTGGACGGTCCCGGGCCAGTCCAGCGAGCAGACCCTGCCATCCACCGCCTACTACGTGGAGATGCGGCTGCCCCAGGAGACGGGAGTGGAGTTCCTCCTCCTGCAGCCGATGGTGCCGACCGGCCGGCCCAACATGATCGCCTGGGTGGCGGCCCGCACCGACACGCCGAACTATGGGCAGGTGCAGGTCTATCGATTCCCGGCCGATACCACGATCTTCGGGCCGGCCCAGATCGAGGCCCGGATCGACCAGGATCCGGTGATCAGCGCGCAGGTCTCGCTGTGGAACCAGTCGGGGTCGAAAGTGATCCGCGGCAACCTGATCGTCGTCCCGCTCGACAAGTCCCTGATCTACCTCCAGCCGGTCTACCTCCAGTCGACGGGGTCCGCCTTCCCCGAATTCAAGCGGATCGTCGTGGCCTCCCCCCGCCAGGTCGTGTGGGCCGATTCGCTCGG
Source organism: Candidatus Limnocylindrales bacterium (assembly GCA_035996105.1). Classification (GTDB taxonomy): domain Bacteria; phylum Chloroflexota; class Limnocylindria; order Limnocylindrales; family CSP1-4; genus SPCO01. The sequence continues at coordinate 2,096 of DASYJV010000240.1, forward strand.
CGCTGCGCTCCAGCTGCTCCTTGCGGCCGAGCAGGGCGGCTCGCCCAGCCCGCCGACCCCATCGCCCAACCCGTCGGCCGGGCCCGGCGCCACCCCGACGCCGGGGTCGGGCGGGAGCCCGTCGCCATCGCCGGTCGTCGGTCTGCCGACCGATGTGCCCGGTCTGGTCGCCTACGCGAATCGCCACTTCGAGCTCGCCCAGTCCGCCCTGCGCGGTGGTGACTTCGCCGGCTACGGCGCAGAGATGGCGCTCGTCCAGGCCGCACTCCAGCGGTTGCAGGTGCTCGCACCTGGACTCGTCGGCCCGAGCCCGGGGGCGTCCACCAGCCCCGTCCCATGACGCCTGGCTGGGGGCTCGTCAGAGCCCTCCTCGTGACGCTCGCTACGCCAACGACCTGGCCGCTGGCGCTCGGCTCCTTTCTCGTGCGCGGTGGCATCGTGCTGGTGGCCCTGCCGATCCTGGTGCTCCCGACACCGGCCGGCCTCGGGACCGCGCTCGCCCCATCCATCTCGTCGATCGCATTCGGGACCTTCCCGTTGGCGATCGCCGTCGTCATCGGCGCGATCGTGGCGGGTGTCGTGACGTGGCTGGTGGCTGGCGGCTGGGCGGCGGCGCTGCTCGAGGCCGAGGGGACGCGGATCGTCGCGAGCGACGAGGAGGTCGGCGATCTGCGCTGGCCGATCGTCGCCGCACCGGCCGGTCGCGTCGCGTCGCGGATCTTCGTCGTCCGGCTGCTCGCCTGTCTCCCGCTCGGCGTCGTCCTGGCGGTGGGCTCGATCCGCCTCGTCTTCGTGACCTATCACGAGCTGACCGCGCCGCTGGACGTGACGACGCCGATCGTCCTGCGGGTGCTCCGCGCGGCCCCCGAGGTGGTCGTCGCGGTGGGACTCGCCTGGATGCTGGCCGAGATCATCGGCGCGATCGCGTCCCGGGAGATCACGCTTCGGGGCGCCCGGGCTGGGCACGCCCTCCGCCACGCCATCGCGACCCTCGCGCGCCGGCCGGTCAAGCCCGTGATCGACTTCGTGGTGCCCATGATCGTGGTGTGGGTCGCGCTGCTGTGCGTTGACCTCGCGACGAGCGCCGCGTGGGCCGCGGTCGGTTCCGTCCTCGGTGAGCGATCGGATCCGATAGCCATCCTCCTCGCGGTCGGCGCGTTCGTGGGCCTGTGGATCGTCGGCCTGGTGCTCATCAGCGTGGCGTGCGCCTGGCGGGCGGCGGTGTGGACCCTCGCCGCAGTGAGCGGGGAGGGTACGTTCGGCCGGTACCCGGACCGCCGACCGGGTCACTGGCAACCCGACGATCCGTCTGCGACGCTGTAACCCGGTCGGCCCCGGGCCTGGTCCAGACGGCGAGGTAACGATGACGCTGAAGACCCTCGATTGCGTCGTGTGCGGCGAGTCGGTCCCCTACGGACGGCTCTCCTGCCCGGCGTGCGGCGCCCTGCTGGCGTCGGTCTCGGGCGCGCCCAGACCTGTCGTCCGGAACGCGGCCACACGACCAGCCGGGACGTCGAGCGCGCCACCGACACCGAACGTCCTCGTGGCCGATGTCGCCGTCCAGGCGCACGTACGCTCGCGTCCCAAGACGTCGGCACGCCGACGCGCCGCCGACGCCGCGACCGCAGGCGACCCGCCGGCCGAGAAGGAGCCCATCGCCGAGCCGGCCGTCGCGGAGCCGCCGGCCGTCGCGGTCCCCAGGCCGCCGATCATGCCGTTGATCGCGGTGGACGCCGCTCTCCCCGAACCGGCGCACGACGCGCGCCTCGACGAGCCGTTCCCTCGGATCCCGGCGGGCCGGGCGCTGGACCGCGCGTTCGCGCCGCTGGCAGCCAGGCCGTTCGTGGAGGATGCAGCAGCCGCCTCGCCCTGGGTGCTCGACGAGGGACCCGAGCCGGTCCTCACGGCACGGCCGTACCAGCGCCACCTGGCGACCGGGCCCGACGCCCCGGCCGCGACCGCCTCGTTCCCCGGTGCCTATCGACGATCGACCACGCCCGGCGCCGCGGTGGCTGCCTTCGCCGACTTCGCGACCGTGATGCCTGCTCGCGAAGCCCTGCGTTCGGCCGCCCTCAGCGGACAGGCGCGCGTGACCAGCGAGGCCCGTGGCGCGGTCGGCTCGATGCGCGGCCTGGTCGATGGTGCGACGCTGATCGAGATCGCCGGCTGGTTCGTGATCGTGGGCGCGTCGATGTCGGTGCTCGGCTTCCTGCTGCCCTGGTCATTCGTGGTCATCGGGTCGGGCGGATACGGTGGCTATTTCAACGCGTGGGGACTTGCCAGTCCGACCCACGTCCTGATCTTCGGGGCGCTCCTCGGCGTCCTCGCGCTCGGTATCGTCCGCACGCCGGTCCCGGCCTGGCTGCGCTCTGGCGTCCTCGGCCTGGTCGCCGGCGGAGTCCTCGTCGGTCTCGCCTGGCCGTATCTCGTCGGACGGCTCGGCGCTGATGTCGGCGTCACCGTGACCGCCCTGGGCGGCGTCGCCCTGGTGATCGGTGGCAGCGTGGCTTCCTGGGCGACCCGTCACGCCGAGCCTGGACCGCCCGTCTGATCGCCCGGTGGCCGGGCGGGAGTCCTCCCAACGGGCCCTGCTACACTTCGGCCACGAAAAATCGACGCGGCCCGACGTGGCCGCCCCGTCCCGGTTGACGCCCACGGAGGCAACGACGCAGGCGCATGGATCAGATCTTCCAGACGATCGGCGACTCGCTGAGCGGCTTCTTCTCGAGTGCGCCGGTCCAGCTCGGCCTCAGGCTGATCCTCCTCTACCTGATCATCCTGTGGCTGGCGTCGGCCTACTGGGCCTTCCGCGACATGCAGCAGCGTTCCGACAACGCGATCCTGCCGTACATCGCGGCGGCCGGGATCATCCTGCTCACCCCGATCTTCTTCATCTTCGCGGTCTGGATCTACAAGATCGTCCGGCCACACGAGAAGGTCGGCGAGGTCTGGGAGCGCAACCTGGCCGAGGAGGCCCTCCTCGCGGAGGTCGAGTCGATCCACCACTGTCCGAGCTGCGAGCGTCGGATCGATGACGAATGGATCATCTGCCCGAGCTGCCGGACCAGGCTCAAGCGGGTCTGTCCGAACTGCAGCCGGCTGGTCGGGATGGACTGGTCGCTGTGTGCCTGGTGCGGTAAGGATTTCGAGCGCCGGGAAGTCCCCGCGGCCGCCGCCGTCGCATCGCTCCCACGTGGTAACGACGTGACCGGCCGTGTCGCCGTCTCCGGACCGGCGACGGGGGCCGCGGCGGCCAGCCCGGCCCCGCGCCTGCCATCGTCCGTCCGGCATCCCCGCCGTGCTCGATCGGAGACCGGCCCGATCCCGCAGGATCCGCTCCCCGAGCGTTGAGCTCGCCTGACCTTCCGCCCGACCACCCCGATGACGCGGTGGCGAGCGAGGGGTCCGCTGCCAGCGATCCGGTGACCCCATCGGTGTCCGAGACGCCCAGCCCGCCGACTTCCGGCTATCGACCCGGGCTCTCGACGTTCACGATCGAGGGTCGCGCGGCGCCGGCCCTCTTCGTGATCGGCTGGCTGGCCGGGCTTCTCGGCGCGGGCTTCCTCTTCGTGGCGCTCATGGGCAGCGGCGGCCTGGCATCGCGGATCCTGCTCATCGTCGGGCTGGCGCTGCTCGCCATCGGCCTCATCGCAGGGAGCGGATCGCAGGGCATGGAGCGTCGCGCCCGGGCGCGGCTGCCGTACGTCGGGCCAGCACCGTTGCTCGTGTTCGCGGCGTCGGTACCGGTCTCGATCCTCATCGGGATCGTCGTCGCGCTCCCGCTCAGCCTCGCCGGGATCCCGCTCGATGGCCCGTTCGGCGCGCTTCTGTCGGTCACCATCCAGGCATTCGTCTACGTGTCGCTCGTTCGGCTCCTCGTCGTGGACACGGGCGCACTGACCTGGCACGAGATGGGTCTGCGACCCGTCGACGGGGCCGCGCTGGTCGAGATGGCCGGTGGCGCGCTGTGGGCCATCCCGGCGATCGCGGTCACGGTCATCGTGTCGCGGATCCTGCTCGGGATCTTTCCGGTCCAGCCGGTCAGCCCGCTGCCACCGACGGGCGACGCCCTCGGGTTCGCGCTGTCGCTCCTGGCCGGGGTCATCGTCGCACCGCTCGGCGAGGAGGTCCTGTTCCGGGGCTTCGGCACGACGGCCTGGGTCCGCGGTCTCGGCAGGTGGCCGGGGCTCGTGCTGGGCGCCCTCGTCTTCGCCTTCGCCCATGTGTTGACGGTGAACGGCACGAGCGCCGGCGATGCGTTCGGTCTTGCCGTGGTCGGGTTCGCGTCGCGGCTTCCGATCGCGCTCGCCCTCGGCTGGATCTTCCTCCGGCGCGGCACGATCTGGGCGTCGTTCGGACTCCACGCGGCGTTCAACGGCATCCTGCTCGTGCTGGCCGAGGTCGTGAGTCGCTCCGTCTGACTGGCCGCCGGCACATGCCCCCGCCGCGCGGACGATGAGCGGCGATGCACTCCAGGGTGAGTCGGTGGTGAGCCCCTCTCCGTAGGCTTCGCGCTGTCCCCGGGTCCGGATGGCGGGGGGAATCGGCGGGCTCCCGTCGTTCGGACCCGGGGACATCCGACCGCCGCGACGCATCGAAGGGAGGTGTCTCGGTGGCGATACCCAACGAGCCGTCGGCGCCGGCCTCGAAGCTCGATCGGGCGCTCGGCCCCGGGCGGGCGATCCGCGAGGTCCCGCTCGAGGAGCGGCCGCGCGAGCGGCTTGCCGCGCGGGGCGTCGGCGGTTTGACCACGGCCGAATTGATCGCGCTGGTCTGGGGCTCGGGGACGCGCGGCCGCTCCGCGGTGGATCTCGCCGCCGACGCACTCGCGGGACATGACGGACTGACCGGTCTGGCCCGGGCGACGGAGCTCGAGCTGGCGGCCGCGAGCGGCATCGGGGTGGCCAAGGCCGCCCAGCTGGTCGCCGCATTCGAGCTCGGCCGCCGACTGCTGGCGGACTGGCCCTCGGCTCGCTGGACGATCCGCGGCCCGCACGACGTCGCCGACCGGCTGATCCTGCAGATGGGTCGACTCGAGCGCGAGGAGCTGCGGGTCGTCCTGCTCGACACGAAGAACCACGTCCTTCGCGTCGTCACCGTCTACCAGGGCAACGTCTCATCCTCGCTGGTCCGCGTCGGCGAGCTCTTCCGCGATGCGGTCCGGCTCAACGCGGCCGGCGTGATCCTGGTCCACAACCATCCCTCGGGCGACCCGACACCGTCACCGGACGATCTCCATCTCACCGCCGAAGCGCTGGCCGGCGGGCGGCTGCTCGACATCCAGCTCCTCGACCATCTGGTCATCGGGCACGACGCGTATGTCTCGCTGCGCGATCGGGGCGTCGCCTTCGAGCGACCCGCGACGGCGGCACGCGCCGCGGACTGATCCCTCAGGCCGCCACGGGTCGACCGGGTATACTGCCTCGGCCGACAGCCCGACCGGCTCCGAGTCCCGCGACCCGCCCGCACCGGCGGTGGCCGCGCCGCACGATCGCACGCGACGACCGAACACGAAGGACCCGCCCCTCCCATGCTCGACCGGATCCTCGGCCTCTTCTCCCGTGACATCGGGATCGACCTCGGGACCGCCAACACGCTGGTCCACGTCCGTGATCGCGGGATCGTGATGAGCGAGCCGTCGGTGGTGGCCATCGACGCCAAGACCAAGCGGGTCCTCGCCGTGGGTGCGGAGGCCAAGCGGATGGTCGGTCGGACGCCCGCCAACATCATCGCCGTCCGGCCGTTGCGCGACGGGGTCATCAGCGACTTCGACGTCACCGAGCAGATGATCAAGTACTTCGTCGACAAGGTCCACGATCGGGTCGGCACGATCGCCCGGCCGCGGATGCTCCTCGGTATCCCGTCGGGCGTCACCGAGGTCGAGAAGCGGGCGGTCCGGGACGCCGCGCTCAACGCCGGTGCCCGTTGGGCCGGCCTCATCGAAGAGCCGATGGCCGCCGCGATCGGTGCGGGGCTCCCCGTCAGCGAGCCGTCCGGGAGCCTCATCGTCGACATCGGCGGCGGGACGACGGAGGTCGCGGTGATCAGCCTCGGCGGCATCGTGGTCAGCCGCAGCATCCGCATCGGTGGCGACGAGATGGACCAGGACATCGTCACCTTCGCGCGGCGCGAGTACAACCTCTTTCTTGGCGAGCGGACGGCGGAGGACATCAAGATCGCCATCGGCTCGGCGTATCCCGGCGAATGGGATGCCCAGCGCGTCGCGCTCCGCGGCCGGGACCTGCTCACCGGGCTGCCTCGCTCGGTCGAGGTCGGTGCCGATCAGATCCGGGAGGCGATCGAGCCGTCCGTCCAGCAGATCGTCGATACGGTCAAGGACACCATCGAGGAGACGCCGCCCGAGCTCGTGGCCGACATCATGGACCAGGGCATCGTGCTGGCCGGCGGGGGCGCGCTCCTGGCCGGGCTCGACCGCCGGGTCGCCGAGGCGACCCAGATGCC
>DASYJV010000241.1:0-3009 GCA_035996105.1 Candidatus Limnocylindrales bacterium
TCATCCGCACGAACTTGCGGTTCATCGCCCTGGCGATGCTCTTGCCGAGCGACGTCTTGCCGACGCCGGGCGGGCCGACGAAGGCGAGGATCGGGCTGCGGATCTCGTCGGCGAGCGTTCGCACGGCGAGGTACTCCAGGATCCGTTCCTTGATCTTGTCGAGGCCGTAGTGGTCCTCGTCGAGGATGCGGGCGGCTTCCTTGATGTCGAGCTGGTCGTCGGTCGCGACGTTCCAGGGCAGGCCGATCAGCCAGTCGACGTAGGTCCGGATGACCCCGACCTCGGGCGACGCGGAGGGGATCCGGCTCATCCGGTCGACCTCCTTGATCGCGCGGGTCTTGATCTCTTCCGGCATCCCGGCGGCTTCGACCTTCTCGCGCAGCTCGTTGATCTCGGCCTGCTGGGGGTCGTCCTCGCCGAGCTCGCGCTGGATGGCCTTGAGCTGCTCGCGCAGGATGTACTCCCGCTGGGTCTTGTCCATCTCGGACTTGACTTCGGACTGGATGCGGCCCTTCAGTTCGAGGATCTCGATCTGGTTGGCGAGGAAGGTGGAGACGAGCTTCAGGCGCTCGGTGACGTCGATCGTCTCGAGCATCTCCTGGCGCTGCTCGGTGGACATGTCCGGGCTGTAGGCGACCATGTCGGCCAGCAGGCCTGGCTCGCTGATATTGCGCGCCGCGACGGCGGCTTCGGGCGGGACCGGCGCGCCATTGGCGACGTACTGCTCGATCTGCGCCTGCACGGTGCGCATCATGGCCTGGACCTCGACGCCGTCGGGGCTCTCGTCGGGGAGCTCCTCGATGGTCGCTCGCAGGTACGGCTCGGTCGAGCTGAAGCCGAGGACGCGCAGCCGGCCCTGACCCTGGACGATCGCGCGGACCGTCCCGTCCTGGAGTTGCACGACCTGGGCGATCTTCGCCAGGGTGCCGATGGTGTAGAGCTCGGAGGGATCGTCGATGTCCTCCTGCTCGGCCTGCCGCTGGGTGACGAGGGCGATAGGCCCGCCCTCGGCGACCGCGGCGTTGAGCGCGTTGACGCTCTTCTCGCGGCCGACCTGGAGGGGCACGATCATCTCCGGGAAGATGACGGTCTCCCGGAGCGCGACGAGCGGAAGCTCGCGCGGACCGGCGGTCGAGTCGGGCTGCGGATCGACCGGGGTGGACGGTCGCTTGGCCATGAGGATCTCCTAGGTCTGTGGTTTCGTCGAGGGGTCGGCGGCGGTGGCTTCAGCAGCCTCCCGATCGCCGGTCCCTTCGGCATAGAGGGCTTCGAGGATGCGAGCGCCGAGGCGCTCCTCGAGTTCGAACAGGATCCGGATGCCGGCGAGGTTGACGCCGCGCTCCCGCGTGAGGTGACGGATCCAGGTGAGACGGCGGATGTCGTTCTCGCTGTACAGGCGGATGTTGGATGGCGTCCGCGCCGGGCACAGCAGACCTTCGTCTTCGTAGATCCGAAGCGTCCGGGGATGTGCGCTCACGAGGGTCGCCGCCACGCTGATGACGTAGACGGGACGCTCGGGATCGCGTTCCGGTCGGAGCTGTGCCATGAGTGGATGCTAGAACCCTGACAATGACGTTGTCAAGAGTGTTACGAGTTCTTTGCCTTGAGAATCAGGCCAGGGCCGCCATCCTGACCACCGCCGCCCCGCCGCCCCGCCGCCCCATCGCCCCGCTGCGCCGCCGCGTCGATGCGCGCGGCCCGGCGGAGCCTCAGCGTTTGGCGTCGGCGCCGATCGCTTCGGGTTCGCCGATGAGCTGATCGTGGAGCAGGGCCTGGCACTCCTGCTTGCCGATGGCGATCACCTTGTCGCCTTCGAGCATCATCGTGTCCGGCCGGAGCGGGGTGGCGACCCCATCGCGGATCACGGCAAAGAGCGAGCAGCCATCGGGGATCTGGAGGTCCTTGGGGGCCCGGCCGATGGCGGGGGATCCGGCCTGGAGATGGGCTTCGATGAGCTCCAGCTCGCCCTCGCCGAGTGCGGCCAGATGGAGGAGCTCGTGGACGGGGATGTCCTGCTCGATCGAACCCAGGATCATCCGGGTCGGACTGATGAGCTCGTCAACGCCGAGATGCCGGAAGAGCGCCTCGTTCTTCGGGTTGTTGACCCGGGCGATGGTGCGCGGCACGTCGAAGTGATGCTTGGCCATCTGGCAGATCACGAGGTTGTCCTCGTCATCCCCGGTGACGGCGGCGACGACGTCGGCCCGATTGCAGCCAGCTTCGCCGAGGTATTTCCCCTCGCACCCGTCGTGGGCGATGACGATCGAACCGATCTCGTCGGTGATCTGCTTGGCGCGCCCGCGATCCTTTTCCAGCAACGCCACCTCGTGGCCCGACTCGATGAGTTCCTTGGCGAGGTAGTAGCCGACCTTGCCTCCGCCGACGACGAGCACGAACACGGCTCAGGCCTCCTTGGGCATGGTCAGTCCGACGCGCGACACGCCGGCAGGCTCGAGTGCGCCTCCGGCGACGGGCCCCGCGGCGGGCGACGCCGCGGCGCTCGATGTGACCACGTTCTTCTCATGATGGGCTTCGTGATGGCCGGTCGGGGCCAGCATCCCGGGCAGCTCCGTCTTCGGGAGCTCGAGATAGGCATCCATGGCGTTGACCATCAGACCGGTGCGACACAGGGTCGCGATGCCGAGCTCGGCATAGGCCTTCGCCCGCAGCGGGTCGTTGATCTTGGCGATCACCTTGTCGATGCCCAGGACCTCGGTGGCCAGCTGCGCCGCCATGACGTTCCGGTTGTCGCCCTCGGTCAGGGCCAGGAAGGCGTCGGCCCCTTCGGCGCCGGCCCGCTTCAGGACGTCCTCGTCGGTGCCGTCGCCCCGGATCGCCGTCCCACCGAACGACGTCGGCAGACGGTCGAACGCCGCCGTCGAGCTGTCGAGCACGACGACGTCATGGCCGGCCAGGTCATAGGCTTCCGCTGCGGATGCCCCGACCCGGCCGCATCCCACGATGACGATCTTCATGCTGACTCCTCGCTCATCGGATCGCGCACGACCC
>DASYJV010000242.1:0-2380 GCA_035996105.1 Candidatus Limnocylindrales bacterium
CAGCCTCATCTCGTCATTGGGCCGTGAGGGTCCCCGTCATCGTCGGATGGACAGAGCAGGCGAACCCGTACTGTCCAACCTTGAGTGCCGGGACCTCGTACGTCCGGCTGCCCGGGCCGTTGAAGACCTCGCCCTTGAAGACTTCCGGGCCGGAAGCGTCGCCCTGGTGGATCGCGACGTTATGGGGCACTCCCTGGTCCTGGTTGTCGAACAGGATCTGGAACGGCTTGCCGGCCGGCGCGGTCAGCGTGGCCGCGTCGAACTTGAGCCCACTCGCACGGATCGTCACGAGGTTCGGGTCGGCGGACGCCGCCGCGCTGGGCTGGCCCGACGCGGCGCCGCTCGCGGCGGGCGGCGTCGGTGATGGCGCGGGCATGTAGGTCCAGCCCGCATTCGCCGTGCCACAGCCGGCGACCAGGGCAAGGGCAAGGGAGATGAGGGTCAGCGAGCGCGCGAAACGCATGAGCCTGGAAACCTCTCGTGATGTGGGCGGTCGCGGCGGGTGCAGCCCGACGAATCTAGCGTGCGACGGCGTCCCACGTCGCCGGACGCCGGTCGGGTCCGGTGGCCTCCGGGGCAGTCACTGGTACTCCAGGACTAGTCTCCACCAGTACCATCGGCCGGGTTGTCTAGAGGGGTTGACTCCCATAGTCTCGCTGTCCACCCGTCGAGTCATGGGTGGATGCCGTCACCAGACACCGGAGTGCCCCACCGATGATCACCCGATTCACGCATCGCACCTGGCGCCTTGCCGTCACCATCGGCCCGTTGGTCGCGATCGCGATGAGCCTGGCCGCCGGCCTCAAGTGGCGCTGAACTGACCAACCACATACTCGCCACAATGCCGGTGCCCATCCGGCAGCGTGATCCGCGATCCGATCGAGACCCGGAGACCTCCCTCCGGGTCTCGCGGCGTCCGGGGGTCAGCCCCGCTCGGTGAGACCGAGCCTGATCGCGACGGCTGCGGCCTCCACCCGACCCGAGACCTCGAGCTTCGCGAGGATGTTCCCGACGTGGACGCCGACCGTCTTCTGGCTGATGAACAGCCGTTCCCCGATCTCCCGATTCGTCCGGCCCTGCGCGACGAGCAGGAGGACTTCGCGCTCGCGACCGCTCAGACCAAAGGTGTCGTGCCGTCTGGTCGTGCCGGGCAGCTCTCCGGCGATGGCCCGGACGAGGTCCGACCGGCCGTCGACGCCATCGACGCCATCGACGCGGGCGGCCATGACCGGCACGAGTGAGGGGGCGCGATCGGTGGTCCTGACGTGGCCGTTCCCGCCATCGAGCATGTCGCCGACCTCCGGCGGGAAGACGATGCGTGCCCGGCCGGCCAGCTCGCGCAGCTGACGAAGCAGCGGCTTCGCCCCGAGCCTGACCCCGAGCTCCACGGCCTCGAGCAGCGGGGCGTGGGCGTCGACGCGGCCGGTCTTGCCGACCCCCGCTGCCAGCAGCGCCTCGGCCTCGCGCCAGCGGGCCAGCGCGACGTCGTACGGGGCGCTCAGCTCGGCCCAGCGCGCGGCCACCCGACCCCAGGTCAGCGCATCGTCGTCGCCATCGAGCCGGCGCTGATAGGCGCGCGCCGTCGCGAGCGAGGCCTCGGCCACGCGTCGTGAACCGGCGGTGGGCGGGGCCCCGGCCGCCGCGACCAGGGCGGCGGCGGCGGCGACCACCTCGGTCGTCCGTTGTCGGGCGGCCGCGAGTGGCGCCAGCTGGCGGTTCTCGCGGGCCTCCGTCGCGGTCGCGGCGTCGACCTGGGCGACCATCGATGCCATCCGCGCGACGAGCAGCCACTCCTCGGTGGCGCGCACGCTGGCCCAGCCACGATCCACGGACCGACTGGCATCGGCGATGTCGCCGCGCCACAAGGCGAACGAGGCGGCGGCGAGGTAGTACGGCCCGGCCAGCTGTGGCTCGCGAACGGCATCGAACTCGAGGATCGTCTGACCGAGCAGGCGCGATGCCGCCTCGCCGGCATCGGTCTCGATCTCGACGATCGCCAGCTGGAGGACCGAGGCGAGATAGACGACCCCGACCGGGAGCCAGCGCATGGCCCGCTCGCTGAGCTCCCGCGCCTCCGACCAGCGACCCAGCAGGAACAACGAATCGGCGACGTTGCCTGCCAGGAAGTTGCCGTAGACCGCTTCCAGACCGGCGCGCCGGGCGTCCTCGATGCCTTCATACGCAACGTCGACCGCCTCCGACCGACGGCTGAACAGGTCGAGCACGGTCGTCAGGTTGGCGCGGATCCGGAACAGCGCGTCAGGGTCGTCGAGCTCCTGTGCACCGCGTTCCGCCTCCCGCAGGAGCTCGAGCGAAGCCGACGGGTCGCTCCCCCAGGCCAGGGCGACGGCGAGCGTGGTGGTGGCGTGGACCTCCTGGG
>DASYJV010000243.1:0-4866 GCA_035996105.1 Candidatus Limnocylindrales bacterium
AGTGTAGAACGGGCCGGGTCGCTAGCCCTCGGCTGGCAGGACGCCGAGACGGACGAGGTCGTTGCGCAGCCGTTGCGCGTCCTCGAACCGGAGGGCGTGGATCCCGAGACTGGCTGCAGCCTCCACGTTGGCCGACGAGTCGTCGATGAACAGCGTGGCCGCCGGCCGGAGCTCGAAGCGCTCGAGCAGGATCTCGAAGATCCGCCGGTCGGGCTTGACGATGCCGACTTCGCCCGACAGGACGATCCCGTCGAACCACGCCAGGAACGGGAACCTCGGCCGGGCCAGCGGGAACGTCTCGGCGGACCAGTTGCTGAGGGCGTAGATCGCGAGACCCGCCCGGCGAACCTCGTCCAGGACGCTCGTGGTCCCCGCGATCGGCTCGCCAAGGGTCTCGACCCAGCGATCGCGGTAGGCGAGGATGAGGTCGCGCTGGTCGGGATGCTCAGCCGCGAGTGACTCGACCGCAGCTGTCCACGGACGACCCTCGTCCTGTCGCAGATTCCATGCCGGTGTCGTGACCTCGCTGAGGAACCATTCCATCGCCGCCTCGTCGTCGAAGAGCTGGCGATAGAGGTAGCGCGGGTCCCAGTCGATGAGCACGCCACCGAGATCGAAGACGACCGCGGTGATCGGTGCGGGTGTCAGGTCCACGTCCCGGGTCCGAGGATCTCGTCGGCCGGTCGGACGGTCTCCCGCAGGATCCGGAACCCGTCGCGATAGGTCCCCGCCGCCAGCGCCGTCGCCCGACCGAGCTGCTGCACGCGGAGAAGCGCCTCGAGGATCCCTGTCCCAGGGTCGGCGGCGGTCAGGGCGAGCATCGGCGGCGTCGCCTCGACCCCTGGCCGACCTGGCGCGCCGGGCCCTGACCCGATCTCGACGAGATCCACCTCGAGGCTGGCCAGCTCGTCTCGCAAGCGGGCAAGGTAGGCCAGCCGGCGCGGGTCCGGATCGTCGACCTCGATGAGGATCAGGGCATCGCCACGGCCCGCGGCCTCGACCAGACCGTGCCGGAATTCGGCGGGCGTGGCGGCGACCGCCTGGCGGATCACCTTCTCGTGCCACAACAAGGCGGCTGCCTCGGCGATGCCCAGGGCCGAGCCGAAGCCGACACACCACGTCCGCCGGGCCCCTGCGAGGCGCGGACCGACGTCATCGGCCAGCGACCGCGAGGCGATGACGGCGTCCAAGGTTCCCACGATGCGCTCCGTCCCGGCCGGACCCGTGTCGATGACACCGGCCAGCCCGAGCAGTCCGGCGAGCGTCGCCAGCGCCGATTTCGTGGACGCGTCTGTCTCCTCGCCGCTGGCCACCTCGACGAGCAGGGAGGCTGCGGTGGCGAGCGGGGAGGTCCGCTGCGCGGTCACGCTGACGACCAGAGCCCCGGCCCCCCGGGCGAGCGCACTGGCGGCCAGGGTCTCCGGGCTGGTCCCCGATTGCGAGATGGCGATGACGAGGTCCCCAGGACCGAGGCCATCCCCGTCGAGATCGCCCAGGACCAGATCCGACGACTGGCGCACGATGAGCGGCGGACCGTCCGACGCGACGAGGCGTCGACGCCATGACGGCGCGGCGGCTCGGCTGACCGCGAGCGAGCCACCCGTTCCGACGAGGACGATCCGCTCGGCCGAGGTGGCAAGCCGGTCGAAGGCAGCCTGGACCGTGGCCACGTTGGCGAGCGTGCCACCGACGGCCGCAGGTCCCTCCGCCATCTCGCGTCCCAGCCGGTCGTCCATCCTCAACCCTTGACGCTGCCGGAGGTCAGCCCGGCCACGATGTAGCGCTGGAACGCGAACGCGATGAGCAGCGGCGGGATGGCCGCGATGACGCCGCCGGCGGCGAGCAGGCCGAAGTCGAGCCCGTGCCGGCCGATGAAGTCGTTGATGGCGACCGGAAGGGTCTTGGCGGCGTTCGTCTGGGTCATGATCAGGGCGTAGAAGAACTCGTCCCAGGCCATCAGGAAGGCGAGCAGCGCGGTGGACAGGAGCCCCGGGATGGCGACGGGCACGATGACGCGGATGAGGGCGCCGAGCCGCGAGCAACCGTCGACCCGCGCGGCATCGTCGAGCTCGGACGGGATCGACTGGATGTAGCCACGCATGATCCAGATCACGAACGGCGTCACGAACGAGGCATAGATGAGGATCAGGCCGAGCTGGGTGTCGCGCAGGTGGAGCGCGCTCATGATCTGGTAGAGCGGCAGGATGATGGCGATCGGCGGGAGCATGTAGGTCGCCATGAAGGCCACGATCAGCCAGCTCCGACCCGGGAACCGCAGCCGCGCGAACGCGTAGGCGGCGAGCGTACCGACGACCATCGCCATGATGGTGACGGCGGTGGCGATGATCGTGCTGTTGATGAGCGCGGATCTGAACCCGATCGCCGTGTCGTCCGGTGAGCTGCCGACCGTCAGGTCCAGGAAGCGATCGAACGAGATACCCGACGGGATCCATTGCAACGGGCGGCGCAGCAGGTCAACGGGGAGGGCCACGCTCGAGATGAGCAGCCACGCGAACGGCGCGATGATCACCACGATCGCGATCGCCGTTCCGACGTAGAGGAAGGCGCTCCGCGCCAGGCGGCTCGCCCGGATCGAACGCCGGTCACGATGGCCAGCCGGGCTGGCACCGGTTCGAGCGACGGTCGCCATCAGACGCCGGTCCGCCCGAGGAGCCGGATATACACCGCGGCCAGGACCATGATCACGAGCGCCATCAGGTACCCGAGCGCCGCGCCACGCCCGAAGTCGAAGCCGCCGTAGGCCGTCTGGTAGGCGTAGATCGCGATCGTCTGGGTCGAATTCGCCGGACCACCGTGGGTCATGATCCAGATGATGTCGAAGACCTTGAACGCCTCCATCGTGCGCAACACCAGCACGATGAGGATCATCGGCGTGAGCAGCGGAAGCACGATGTAGCGGAAGACCTGGCGAGACCCGGCGCCGTCGACGCGGGCAACGTCGACCAGCTCGCGATCGACCGACTGGAGGCCGGCCAGGAGGAGGATGGCGACCAGCGGTGTCAGCTTCCAGACGTCGGCGATGATGATCATCCACATCGCCGTGTCGCTGTTCGAGAGCCATGGCTGGTACTCGGAGATCAGACCGGTCTGCGTCAGCAGCGCGTTTAGGGAGCCGTATTCGGCGTTGTCGATCCAGCGCCACATCAGCGCGTTGACGATGGTCGGCAGTGCCCACGGCAGGATGACGAGCGTGCGCAACAGCCAGCGACCCCGGAGCGGTTGGTCCATGAGCAGCGCCAGGCCCAGGCCGAGACCCAGTTCGAGGCCGGTCGAGACGACGGTGAAGTAGAGGGCGCGCCCGGCGGCGCCCCAGAAGTCGCCGCTGGTCAGTTGCTCGATGTAGTTGCGAAGGCCGACGAACGGCTCGTCGCCCGGGCGCGTCAGGACGATGTCGAAGAGGCTCATCCAGAGCGCCCGGGTGAGCGGGAGGACCACGACTAGGAAGATGACCAGGGCGGCGGGTGCCACGAAGGCCGCCGCCACCCAGGTCTCGGGCCATGGCCGCTTGCGTCGACGGCGGACCGTCCGCGCCGCGGCCAGACCCGTCATCGAGGGATGGCCCTCCGTCGACGGGTCACTTCTGGAGGTCTGGCAGCTTGGCGGCGACCTCGTCGAGCGCCTGCTGCGGCGTCTTGGTGCCCTTGAGCGCCTCCTGGATCGCGACCTGGAGCGCGCTCGAGAGCTTCGAGTAGTACGGCACGACCGGCCGGGTGACCAGCGCCGCGAACTGGACCTTGGCGGCCGCGAAGAGCTCGGGCGCCACCTTGGTCAGCTCCGCCTTGTCGAACGATCCCTTCCACATCGGCAGGGTGCTGGCGTCGTACTTCTCCTGCATCGGCTGGCTGGCCATCCAGAGGGCGAACTTGAGGGCTTCGTCGGGGTGCTTGCTGCTCTTCGTGATGGCGATGCTCATCCCGCCGTTGACACCGGCCGTCGGGGTGCTGGCGGTTCCCGGGGCCGCCGTGACCTGGATCTGGCCGGCGACCGTCGACTTGGCCGGGTCGTTCATGACCCCCAGGCCATAGGTCCAGTTCAGGCCCATGGCCGCCTGGCCCGCCCCGATCGTCTTGTTGACGTCATCCTCCAGGAACCCGAGCGACGCGGGGTTCGACAGGCCGTCGTCGAGCGTCTTCTTCATGAACGTGAGCGCGGCGAGACCGCCGCCCTTGTTGAACGCAGCATTGCCCTGGGCGTCGATGAAATCGGATCCACCCATCGTGCCGGCAAGCTCTGCCCAGTCGCAGATCACGGCCTCGGCTTGCGACCAGCTCCAGGCAAGCGGGTACTTGACGCCCTTGGCCTTGATCGCGGTGGCTGCCGCGACGACGTCGTCCCACGTCTTGGGCGCGGTCGTGATCCCGGCGTCCGCGAGCATCTTCTTGTTCGAGAAGAAGAACTTCGTGTCGTTGATCCACGGCACGCCGTAAGTCTTGCCCTGGTAGGTCGCGGAGGTCCACGCCGTGTCGAAGACGC
The DNA here is from genome assembly GCA_035996105.1 of Candidatus Limnocylindrales bacterium. Lineage (GTDB taxonomy): Bacteria > Chloroflexota > Limnocylindria > Limnocylindrales > CSP1-4 > SPCO01. The sequence goes on from DASYJV010000243.1 coordinate 4,495, forward strand.
CGCTCTTGAAATCGGCTGGGATCTTGTCCGTGATGTCCTGGACGATGTTGGCCTTGGCCATCTCGGCCGGCCACGGGGTGTCGACCAGGACGGTGTCGTACTGACCGGAGCCACCGACCTGGTCGGTGACGATCTTGTCGTGGAGCGCCTCGTACTGGACGAACTCGAGCTTCACCGTGATGTTCGGGTTGGCGGCGGTGAAGGCGTCGGACATCGCCTTGACGTCAGTGTCGCTGTAGGCCGCCTGCTTCATGAACAACGCACTGAGCGTGACAGGGACGGCGGCCGTGCTCGGGGCGGCGCTGCTCGTTGCCACGCTGCTCGGAGCGCCGCCACTAGGTGCGGTGCCGCTCGGGGTGCTCGTGCCGCTCG
>DASYJV010000244.1:0-2369 GCA_035996105.1 Candidatus Limnocylindrales bacterium
CCCAGGACGCGGTCGAGCTCGACACCACGGGCTTCAGCCTCGAAGAGGTCGTCGGCCGCGTGGTCAAGCTCGCCCGCGAACGCGGCCTGATCGGCGAGCGACCCGCGCCGGGCGCGGCGCCGGGGACCCGTCGATGAGCGCCACGGTCGCGGTCGTCGGCTTCCCCAACGTCGGCAAGAGCACCCTCGTCAACCGGCTGGTCGGCGGTACCGAGGCGGTCACTTCGCCCGAGCCCGGGGTCACCCGCGACCGCAAGCGCCTCGGCACCGAATGGAACGGGGTCCGCTTCGATCTGATCGACACCGGTGGCATCGACCTCGAGGACGAGGCGGAGCTCGCCCGCGACGTGCAGGCGCAGGCGCGGGTGGGGATGGCCGAAGCCGACGCGATCCTCCTGGTCGTCGACGCCCGCGCCGGGCTGCGCGCCGGGGACGCGGAGCTCGCCCGCACCCTGCGTGCCTCCGAGGTCCCGGTGATCGTCGTCGTCAACAAAGCCGACCGCCCGAACGACTACGCGGCGACCGCCGAGTTCCACGCGCTCGGGCTCGGTGACCCGCTCGCCGTCTCCGCCACCCACGGGCTCGGCACCGGCGATCTGCTCGACGCGATCGTCGTCGCGCTCGGCGATCGCAGCGGTGACGAGGATGGCGACGACGCGGTCCGGATCGCGATCATCGGCCGCCCCAACGTCGGCAAGTCCTCGATGGTGAACGCCTTCCTCGGCTCCGACCGGGTGATCGTCTCCGACCTGGCGGGGACCACCCGTGACTCGATCGACACCGAGCTCGAGGTCGAAGGCCGCCGCGTGATCCTGGTCGACACCGCCGGTCTGCGCCGCCGCGCCAAGGTCGCCGGGACCGTCGACTACTACGCCCAGCTGCGCGCCGAACGGGCGGTCGAGCGCGCCGACGTGGCGATCGTCGTCTGCGATGCAGCCGAGGGGGTCACCTCGGAGGACCTGCGGGTCGCCGAGATGTCGATGCACGCGGGCTGCGCGACCCTCTTCGTGCTGAACAAGTGGGACGTCGGCGAGACCGACATCGACGACGCGCGGATCCGGGTATCGCGCAAATCGCGCCTGCGCCCGGCCGTGGTCACCGCCAGCGCCACCCGCGGTCGCAACGTCGGCACGCTGCTGCCGAAAGCGCTCGAGCTGGCCGACCGCGCCGCCTCCCGCATCCCCACGCCGGAGCTGAACAAGTTCGTCGCCGAAGTCGTCGGCAAAACCCCGCCCCCCGCCAAACGCGGCCGCCGGCTGCGGCTGTATTACTCAGCGCAGGTGGGGGAGAGTCCGCCGCGGATCGCGATCCAGGTCAACGATCGCAAGCTGATCAGCCGCGCCTGGGCCTACCACCTGGAGAACCGGATGCGCGAGACGTACGGTCTGGAGGGCGTGCCGCTGATCATCGACTTCGTCCCGCATTCGGGAGTGCGCGGGCGCCCGCAATAGCGCGCTGCGCTTTCCTCTACGCTTTCACGATGCCGACTTCCAAGCCACTCGCCGAAGGCGAGCACCTCTTCACGTCCGAGTCCGTCACCGAGGGTCACCCCGACAAGGTTGCGGATCAGATCTCCGACGGCGTCCTCGACGCGATCCTCGCCGAGGATCCGGGCGGGCGCGTCGCCTGCGAGACCCTGGTCAACACCGGGATGGCGGTCGTCTCCGGCGAGATCACGACGGACAACTACATCGATATCCCGGAGATCGTGCGGGAGACGGTGCGGGGAATCGGCTACGACGCCAACTACGGCTACGACTGCGATCACATCTCGGTGCTGGTGTCGCTCGATAAACAGAGCCCCGACATCGCCCAGGGCGTCGACCACGCTTACGAGACGCGGACCGACCCGAGCGACGACGACGAGCTCGACGTCGCCGGGGCCGGCGACCAGGGGATGATGTTCGGCTACGCCTCCAACGAGACCGAGGCGCTGATGCCGATGCCGATCCACCTCGCGCACAGATTCGCCGAACGGCTGGCGGCGGTCCGCAAGGACGAGACGCTTCCCTACCTCGGCCCGGACGGCAAGACCCAGGTCACGGTGCGCTACGCCGACGGTCGCCCGGTCGCGATCGAAAAACTTCTGATCTCCACCCAGCACGACGAGGGCGTCGACTCACAGGGCACGATCCGCCCTGACCTCTGGGAGCACGTGATCATGCCGGTGCTGGCCAGCGAGGTCCCGGGTCTCTACGACGAGGGCCCGCTCCGCGACGACTTCCTGGTCAACCCGACCGGCAAGTTCGTGATCGGTGGCCCGGTCGGCGACGCCGGCCTCACCGGCCGCAAGATCATCGTCGACACCTACGGCGGTATGGCCCGCCACGGCGGCGGCGCCTTCTCCGGCAAGGACCCGTCCAAGGTCGA
>DASYJV010000245.1:0-2402 GCA_035996105.1 Candidatus Limnocylindrales bacterium
ATCTTCCTGTTCGGGATGGCCGGGGCCGGTCTCGCCGACATCCTCGACATCCGGCTCCTGGTCATCGTCTCGTCATCGCTGCTCTTCGTGGCCGCCGCATTCGCCCTCGTGGCACCGGGTCTCGGCGTTTCGACCTGGCGCGCTGCGACCGCGCGCCTGCGTGGGGCAACGGCGGCAGCGGAAGGGGCAGCCGGCGCGTTCAGGCCGGCGACGATGGCCGACTTCGACCTGCTCGCCGGGCGGCTGGGGGCGTTCCGCCGCCTCAGCCCCGAGCAGCGCTCGGCGTTCCTCGAGCGGGCGAAGATCGTCGAGGTCACGGGCGGGACCCGGATCCTGGAGCACGGCGGCCCGGCGTCATCGGCCTTCTTCATCCTCGATGGTTCGACCACGGCCGGCATCCCGGTCGACAACGGCTTCCGTGGGCTGTCGACCATGGGCGCCGGCGATTTCTTCGGGGAGATCGCAGCCCTGACCGGGAGCCTGCGGACCGCCGACGTGGTGGCCGATGTCGATACGACGCTGCTCGAGATCCCGGCCGAGACGCTCCGGGCGCTCATGGCCGTGCCCGCGATCAGCGATCTGGTGCTGCCCACCTTGACCGAGCGGCTGGCCCGGACGACGAGCGCCGACCTGCCGCGACTGGCTGGGCTCGATCAGCAGGCGCTGCGCGACCTGCGCACGCCGCAGCCGGTCACCGAGCCGGGCTGAGCGCGATCAGCCCCGAGGGATCGGCCGCATCGGGTAGACACCGATGACGATCGGCGTCCGGGGGTCGAGCGAGAGCTCATAGCCGATCTCGCCGTTCCGGAGGAGGTCGCCGAGCAGCGATCCCTCGCGGGACGGGAGCCCGACATAGACCCAGCCCGGGTCGAGCCGGACCGGCGTCACGTCGTCGTCGCCGCCATCGATCCCGAACCGGCGGCGCAGCTCGTGCATCGGGATGTACGGACGGCTTTTGATGAACCGGCGCAGCTGCGGGGCCGTGCACTGGCCGTTGCGGTCGGCTGCGCCGGCAGGCGGCTGAGAGACGGGCATCGCCGGGACACCGATCGGTCCCGGCGGCGTCGATGCAGCTGGTGCGGGTCGGGCGACCGTCTCATGCGCCGGAAGACTGGCGGCCTGGGGCGCCGGACGCGCCTGGACGGCGTCGCCGAATGGTCGCGATCCCGAGAGCGGGCCTGCCGCGGCTCGCGGGACCTCGCCGACCGGATCGACGAGTGGACCGTTGGACGGACTCGGCGGCGTCGGCAGACCCGGACTCGGACTCAGGCTCGTGGCGCGGCGGCCGCTATCGGCCGGGCGATGGGCGTCGTGATGCGGTCGGCCGTGATGGCGGCGGCTCATCGGCCGCGAGGCCCGGGCTGTGGAGCACGGGCCGGACTGATGGCGCTCGACCGGCGCCGGGAAATGGTGGTCATACGGTCTCGAAGGCTCAGGCGGGACGCATCGGGCGCGACCCGTCGGCCGATGATACCGCAGCCGGCTCCGGGGACGGGCTGGGGCTAGCCGTCCACCACGTACAGCTCGCGGGGCGCCTCGTTGAGCGTGATCGGTCCGTCCGCGCCGCACACGACGATGTCCTCGATCCGCGCCCCGTACTCCCCGACGAGGTAGATCCCGGGCTCGACCGAGAAGGCCATGCCCTCGCGAAGCGGCTCGCGGTTGCCGGCGATGATGTACGGCTCCTCGTGACCCTCGAGGCCGATGCCGTGCCCCGTGCGGTGGAAGAAGGCCGCTCCGAAGCCCTCGGCCTCGATCGGATCTCGCGCGGCGGCGTCGACGGCCTCGGGTGTCACCCCCGGTCGGATCGCCTTCGTCGCGGCCGCCTGTGCGCCCTGGAGGACGGCGAACAGGTGGCGGAACCGCTCGTCGGGGCCCTTCGCCGGATCGCCACCGGTCACCCACAGCGTGCGCGTGATGTCCGAGCCGTAGCCCTCGACCGTCCCGCCGATATCGAGGACGATCGGCTCGCCGGCCGCGATGACCCGCTCCGACGCCTCGTGGTGGGGCGATGCTGAGTTGGGTCCGGAGCCGACGATCGCGAAATGGGCGGCCTCATGACCTTCGGTGATGAGCCGTTCACGGACTTCTCGGGCCACGTCGCTCTCGGCGCGTCCGACGAGCCGTCCGGCGGCGATCCGGGCGACCACGCGGTCGGCGGCATGGGCGGCCTCGCGCAGAAGCGCGATCTCATCGGCGTCCTTGACCATCCGCAGGCGGCGGATGACCGGCGAGGCAAGCTCGAGCTCCGCCTCATCGAGACGATCACGCAGACGCAGCAGGTGGCGGGCCGGCAGGTCGTCCGAGACGGCGATCCGGACGCCTCGACCGCGCGGCTCGTCGAGCGCGTCGCGGACCATCCCGGCCACGAGTGCGTGCGGGTCGTCGGCTTCCTCCCAGGT
>DASYJV010000246.1:0-3207 GCA_035996105.1 Candidatus Limnocylindrales bacterium
CCGAGCGGCTCGCCGAGCTCGTCGAACGCGCCGCCGCGAATGGCATCGCGACGCAGATCCACGCGATCGGGGACGCCGCGGTGCGGGCGGCGCTGGGAATCCTCGCCCCGAGCGCCCGCCGCGTGCCGTTCATGCCCAGGATCGAGCACGTCCAGCTGCTCGATCCGGCCGACCGAGGCCGGTTCGCGGCCGGGGGGATCGCCGCGAGCGTCCAGCCGGCCCACCTGGGGACCGACGTCGCGCAGGCCAGGCTACTGTGGGGAGCGCGGGCCGAATCAGCGGCCTATTCCTGGGGATCGATCGCCGCGACCGCGGCCGTCCTCGCCTTCGGCACCGACTCGCCGGTCGAGCCATTCGATCCATGGCCCGGCGTCGCGCTCGCGGTCCGTCGCGAGGACCCACGCTGGCCGGCGGGGACGGCACCGCTCTCGCCGGACCAAGCCCTGTCGCTTGACCGCGCGATCCGGGCGGCCTGTGTCGATCCGGTCAGCTCGACCCGCGAGACCGATCGGGGCCGCCTGACCCCGGGGCAGCGCGCGGACGTCGTCATCATCCCGGCGGCCTGCCTCGACGAACCGGTCGAACCCGGCGGGGCACTCGCCAATACCCGGCCATCCATCGTGCTCATCGATGGGCGGGTCGTCTTCGCGGCCTAGGGGCGAACGCGATCCAATTCCGTTCGCGCATCGGCGAACAGCCCGTTGAAGCTCCGCGACGTCGACGGGAAGGCATGGATGGTCTCGGCCAGGACATCGACCGTGATGTGGGCCTTGATCGCGAGCACGCACTCGTGGATGGCCGCGGACGCATCGGGGCAGGCCAGGGCGGCACCCACCAGCTCGCGCGTGCCTCGGTCGACCACGATCGTCACGTGCCCGAGCTTGGCCTGGATGGCGTACCCGCGGGTGCTCTTCGCGAATTCGGCGACCAACTCGAAGGCATCGAGCCCGGCTGCTCGGGCCCCCTCGAGGCTCACGCCGACCGAGGCCGCCTCCGGGTCGGTGTAGGTCGCTCGCGGCAGCGCTCGGTAATCGGGCGTGACGTCTTCGCCGAGCGCCATCCGGACCGCCATCTCGCCCTGGTAGTGGGCCTGGTGGGTGTGCAGCTCCGGACCAGCCGGATCGCCGACGATCCACAGGCCATCCGCCACACGCAGCCGCCCGTCACGTGGCAGCGCTGTGCGGCCGCTCGTGTCGATGCCGTAGTGCTCGAGCCCGAGGTCATCGATCGGGAAGTCGCGCCCGACGGCCAGCAGCACCACGTGCCCTTCGACGGTCGAGTCGTCGTCGAGCTCGATGACATGCGCGCCGGCCTTCCCGGCGCCCGCTTTCGCGCGGGTGGCCCGCACGCCCGTCCGGACGAGCACCCCGTCCGCCTCGAGCGTTGCGCGCAGGACGTCGGAATTGCGCGGATGGTCGGTCGGGGCCAGGCGCGGACCCGACTGAACGATGGTGGTCGGGACGCCGAACCGGGCATAGACCTGGGCAAGCTCGCAACCGGTCGGCCCGCCGCCGAGGACGATCAGGCTCCGAGGGAGCTCCCGGGTCAGGGTCGCCTCGCGGTTCGTCCAGGGTCGCACCGCGTCGAGGCCCTCGATGGGCGGCGTCTTTGACACCGAACCCACGGCGACGACCACGTTCCTGGCCGCCAGCTCATGGCTGACCGAGTCGTGGCGGATCCTGACGACGCCGCGTCGCGCGATCGCGCCGGTCCCGCGATAGACCACGGCGCCGGCGTCGGTCAGGCTCTTGACGTGCCCCGAGTCGTCCGGGACGTCCGCATCGGCCGGCCGGTTGATCATGAAGTCGCGGTAGGTCGAGACGGCCGGCCAGGCATCGGTCGCGGGGTTGGCATGATGCCTGGCCGCCCCCGCGAGCAGCGACTTCGAGGGCACGCAGCCGATGTATGGGCAGCTCCCGCCGAACCATTCGCTGTCGACGACCGCGACGCTCGCGTCACGTTCGCGCGCCTTGAAGGCTGCGGCCTCGCCGGCCGGGCCAGCTCCGATGATGACGAAATCGTGCGTATCCACCATCACTCCTTCCGTGCCGGGATCGGGAGCCCGCGCTGGCGCCTGGCCTCGTAGAACAGGATCGCCGCGCTGACCGATACGTTCAGGCTATCGGCGATACCGAGCATCGGCAGACGGACCGCCTCGATGGCATCGGCCGCCCACGGACCGGTCAGGCCATCGGCCTCGGCGCCGAGGACGAGGGCGAGTGGTCCGGTCAGATCGGCGTCGGTGTACAGCCGCTCGGCATCGACGTGGGCGGCAAGGATCCGCACGCCGCGCGCGTGCAGCCAGGCGAGGACCTCGGCCGTCGGCGCCGCAGCGAGCGGGACGGAGAAGATCGTCCCGGCGCTCGCCCGGATCGCATTCGGGTTGAACAGGTCGGTCCGTGGCGAGGAAGCGACGACCGCATCGACCGCGGCCGCATCCGCGCTGCGCAGGACCGCCCCGATGTTGCCGGGTTTCTCGAGGCATTCGATGACCGCGATGAGCGGCTCGGCTGGCAGGGTCAGATCGGCGAGCTCGGTCGACGGGATGCGGACGACCGCGACGAGACCCTCGGCCCGCTCGCCGAAGGCGAGCCTGGCAAAGACCGACTCGCTGACCGGCTGGACGGAGGCGCCCCGCCCTCGGAGGTGATCGAGTGCCACGCGGGCGTCGGCGCCCGCCAGGAGGCGTTCACAGCTGAACGCCTCGACCACCTCGATGCCGGCATCCAGCGCCCGTCGGATCTCGCGGCTGCCGTCGATCACGGTCAGCCCCGTCCGGTCCCGCGCGCGTCGCTCGCGCAGCGCCATGGCCGCCTTCACGCGCGGGTTCGCGGAGCTGGTCAGGACGGCCGGGAGCGGGGAGGGCATCGGCGTCATCATGCCGCGCCCGACGACCGCGCGAAGGCGCCCAGCTCCAGCCGCCGCCCGTCGGTCGTCTCGAGGGACAGCGGGCCGACGTCGATGTCGGCGACCGGCCGACCGAATGCCCGCCCGAGCTCGCTCGCCAGCCGTTCCGCCTCGAACGCGGCCGAGTGTGCCGTCAGCACCACGAACCCGTCACGGTCGAGCAATCGGGCAAGGACCGCCAGGAGCGGTCGCAGGTCGTCGTCGATCCGCCACGCGCCGGAACCCGGAGCGTGCCCGTAGCTCGGCGGGTCGAGCACGATCCCGTCGTAGCGACGGCCGCGCCGCACCTCGCGGGCGGCG
>DASYJV010000247.1:0-6646 GCA_035996105.1 Candidatus Limnocylindrales bacterium
GGTGTCCTCGTCGACGTCGCCCGCCTCGGCCAGCTCGTCCAGCCGGGCCAGCCCGGCCTCGGTGACCCGCTGGCGGGCCACCGCCTCACGGCGGCGCTGCTCGGCGCCCTCGGCCACCAGCTCGAGGTCGACGACGAGAAGATGGTCGCGATGGCGACCGCGGTGTCGGGGACCGGCCCGACCTACGTCTTCCTGGTCATGGAGGCGCTCATCGACGCCGCCGTCCACCTCGGGTTCCCGCGCCACATCGCGCACGACCTCGTGATCGAGACGCTCGAGGGATCGACGGTCTTCGCCAAGCAGTCGGGCATGCACCCGGCCGAGCTCCGCAACATGGTCACCTCGCCCGGCGGCACCTCGGCCGCGGCGCTTCACGAGCTCGAATCCGGGCGGCTGCGAACGGTGCTCTCGGAGGCGGTCTGGGCCGCCTACCGCCGGACCGTCGAGCTGGGCGATCAGCTCGAGGCCTCGGTCGGACCCGCGGTCGATCCACGGACAGGGGGTCGATGACCGCGCTCGACGGCGAGCCGCGGGCCGGGATCGCGGAGGGGGAGCGGGCGGTCGATCTGATCGAGGCGCCACTGTCGGAGATCCGGGGACGCGACCTGCGTGCGCCGGATCGCGACCTGTGGGCCGACGAGGCCGCGCTCTGGGCCCGGCTGCGACTCGACTGGGCCGGTCTCGACGACGCGGCGTGGCATCTGCCCGGCGCCGCACCGTCCGACGCCGGCGGCCCGCCCTGGTCACTCGCCGAGCATGTCGGTCATATCGCCGATTGGCAGGAGCTGGCGATCGACTACACGGCGCGAGCCATCGAGACCGGCGTGTGGCCCTCCGATCGCGACTACGACGACGGCGATTTCGATACCTTCAACGAGCGCCGCCGCGAGCCATGGGCGTCGCTCCCGCGCGATGCGATCCTCGCCCGCCTGACGGCTGCCCGACCACGCCTGCTCGAACTGGCCCATCGTCTCTCCCCCGCGACGATCCGCGAGGACGAGCCGTGGGGCTGGTTGTATATGACGCTCCACGGCCATTACCTCGATCACCTCGCGGTCATCGAGCCGTGGGCCGATGAGCTGCGCCGCCGGCAGGTCGATGGCGACCCATTCGTCCCGGACCCGCGCGCCGCCGACCATGCCCAGTTCGCGCGCCAGGAGGCGGCCATCGCCGACGACTTCGACGGGCTCATCCGGTCGATCCCGGCGCCCGCCTGGTCGGTCCCCGACCTGACCCCCGGCTGGACCCTCGCCGACCACGTCACGCATCTGGCGGACTGGATGGATGAAGGGCTGCGGGCGGTCGGGATCTTCGAGCGCGAAGACCGCTGGCTGGCCGACCCAGAGGAGGGGATCGACGCCTGGAACGAGCGGATGGTCGCGGCCTCGCGGGGCGCGACGCGAGACGAGGTCCTCGCCCGCTACGACGTCGCCCGCGCCCGGCTGCTCGATGCGCTCACCGGGCTCCCGGTCGACGATCTCCGCTCGCCGGAGGGCTGGGGCTGGGCCTACGACTGTCTCCATGGCCACAGCCGCAAGCACCTCGCGATGCTCGGCCGGTGGTGCAGCACGGTCGGCCGACAGGCCCGAATGGTCGAGGCGAACTGATGCCCACCGCGCCGAAGACCCCGTCCGCGAACCTCTCGATCGAGGCCATCGTCGCGGTCGAATCGCCGCGCGAATTCCGGCTCCACCCGCGCGATCGCGTGGTGGCCTTCACCGCCGAGACGGCCGGAGCGCGACAGCTCTTCACGTTGTCGTTGCGCGGCGGCTACCCGGCCCAGGTGACCGCATCCGAGAAGGCCGTCTCCGACCCGCAGTGGTCGCCCGACGGCCGGCGCCTGGCCTTCGTCCGCGATGACGAGCTGTGGGTCGTCGAAACGGACGGCTCGCGGCTGACCCTGGTGGCGGGCAAGCCGGGCGGAGGTCGCGATCCCCGCTGGTCGCCGGACGGTCGGCGGATCGCGTTCCTGTCGCGCCGCCGGGGCTGGACACAGATCTGGATCATCGATGCCCCGGTCCCGCGGCGCGGTCGTCCGGCCACCGAGCCGAAGCCCCCGCAGCCGAAGCCGCTGACCGAGGCCGGGATCGACGTCGACGCCTTCGAATGGTCGCCCGACGGGAAGCAGATCGCGGCGATGGCCCAGCGCGGACCCGCGGTCGACGAGAGCTCGCAGATCGCGATCGTCGACGTCGGCACGGGCGCATCGCGCGTCGTGGCCGGCGAACGGAGCGTCGACATCGGCGCGCGCTGGCTTCCCGATGGCTCGCTCCTCTTCGCCTCGGATGCGGACGGCTGGTTCCAGGTCGTGCGGCTGACCGCGGATGGCCGCGATCGGTTCGTCCTGACGGCCGGGGAGCGGGAGCACGCCGATCCCAGTGGCGGTCCCGGGTACGACCCGCTGCCGTCGCCCGATGGCAGCCGCTTCGTCCACATCGAGGTCCACGACGGACTCCAGGACCTGGTGGTCGGAGAGGTCTCCGCAGCGACCACGCCGAAGCGTGGCCGCGGTCGACCGCCAAAGACGCCGCGCGTCGTCTCGGCCGCGTCGACCGGTCGCCGCATCAACCCGTGGGACGGCGTGTGGCGTTCGGTCGGGTGGCTGCCCGACGGTGCCTGGGTCGCGGCCATCGGCGAGCGCCCGGCCATGCCACAGGACCTGTGGCTGCTCCCGGTGCCCGGCGTCGCGCCTGAGGGGGCCCGGCCGCGACAGATCACCGATTCGATGCCGGCCGTCCTCCAGGCCGCCTTCTCGCCTGCGCGCGTCGCCGCAGCCGAGCGTGTCGTGGTCAAGGCGCGCGACGGGCTCCGTGTCGAGGGCACGCTCTGGCGCCCGCTGACAGCGACCGGGAAGCGGGGCGGCAAACGGGTGCCCACCATCATCTATCCCCACGGCGGCCCGACGGGTCAGGCGTTCCGCTCGTTCCAGCCCTTCAAGCAGCTGCTCGTCGCCGAAGGCTTTGCCGTCCTCGACGTGGACTTCCGTGGTTCGACGGGCTACGGTCGCGCCTTCCGGATGGCCAACCAGGACGAGTGGGGCCACGCGGACGTCCAGGACCTGATCGACGCCGGCCGCTGGGCCGCCGGACAGCCGTGGTCGGACGGTCGGTTGGCCATGTGGGGCGGCTCGTACGGCGGCTACATGGTCCTGTGCGCCCTCGTCGAGGAACCCGCGATGTGGCGGGCCGGCGTCGATCTGTACGGCGACTCCGAGATCTCGGAGAGCTACCGCCATGGCGATCGCCTGGGCCGGCTCGACCTCCAGAAGATGATGGGCTCACCCGAGGATCCAAGCCGCGCCGAGCTGTACCGCCGCGGTTCGCCGGTCTACCGGGCCGAACGCATCGAGGCGCCGCTGCTGATCCTGCACGGACGCAAGGACAAGCGGGTCGTCCCGCTGATGACCGAGCGGATGGTCGAGGCGCTCGAGATCGAGGGCAAGCACTACGAGGTCCACTGGTACGACGAGGAAGGGCACGGCTGGGAGCGCCGCGAGAACCGGCGCGACGCCTACGAGCGGACGCTCAAGTTCCTCAAGACGCACGTCCTGGACGCGCCGCCGGAGTAGGCCGGCACCCGGCGCGCGTCCTCGGCCGTCGCGCTCAGGACGCCTTCGGCGGACCGCCCAGCAACTCCTCGAGCTGGGTCACGTGCTCGGCGAGGTGACCCACGATGAACCGCTCCGGGAGCTGCTCGACGGTCATCTCGCCAAGTCGTGGGTGGAGCCCGACGCGTGCCCGCTCATCGGCCGAGAGGCTCCGCCAGCGCACCTCCAGCCGGCCGAGCGCCGACGTGATCCGGTCGTACAGCTCGCGCGGCGGGAGCGTTCGGTCGCGCTCCAGGATGGCCAGTCGGACCGGATCGTCGGCCGTTCGCCCGAACGGAACCGGCTGACGATCGCCGGCCAGCACCCGTTCGATCTCACCGAGCCAGAACGGCGCCATCTCGCCGAGATGCGCGAGCACCTCGGACGGGCCCCAGTGCGCTTCGTCGGAGTGGTCGAACGTCGTCGCGAGGGGCCACGGCGCCCGGGCTTCGACGGCCGGACGGGTCGCCTCGAGGCTGGCTCTTGCGGCGCTGAGACGCTCGAGCAGCGGGTCGTCCATCGCGCCAGTGTGGCACGCCGGGCGTAGCATGGGCGGCCAAGACCACCGGCCGGTCGCGGGACCGCGACGGCCGAGCTGCCGACAGCACGGGAGTGCCGCGATGACGCAGATCATCTCGCGTGGCGCCGCCAACCAGACCGGCGCCCGGATCGATACCGACGCGTATGCCAAGGCCGGCGACTTCCTGCCGCTCAAGGGCATCGACCACGTCGAGTTCTGGGTCGGCAACGCCCGGCAGGCGGCGGCCTACTACCGCGCGTTGTGGGGATTCACCCCGGTCGCGTTTAGCGGTCTCGAGACGAAGGTCCGCGATCGGGCCAGCTACGTCATGGTCCAGAACGACATCCGGTTGGTGTTCACGGCGCCGCTCACGCCCGACGGCGAGATCGCGGAGCACGTGCGAGCGCATGGCGACGGTGTCCACGACATCGCCTTCGCGGTCGACGACGTCGAGTCGGCCTGGCGCGAGACCACGACCCGCGGCGCGATCTCGGCTCTCGAGCCGACCGAGCTCGATGGGGGCGAGGACGGGATCCTGCGCAAGGCGTCGATCCACACCTATGGCGAGGTCGTCCACTCGTTCGTCGATCGGCACGACTATGCCGGCCCGTTCGCGCCCGGCTACCGCAAGGTCAAGGATCCGGCCCCAGCGGCTGGCGGCCTCTCGCTCCTCGAGGTCGACCACTGTGTCGGCAACGTCGGGCTCGGTCAGATGGACGAGTTCGTCGACTTCTATCGCGACGTGCTCGGCTTCGCCCAACTCATCCACTACGACGACAAGGTCATCCACACCGAGTACTCGGCGCTGATGTCGAAGGTCATGACCAACGGCAACGGGCGGATCAAGTTCCCCATCAACGAGCCGGCGACGGGCAAGAAGAAAAGCCAGATCCAGGAGTATCTCGACTGGTACCACGCACCAGGCTGCCAGCACATCGCGCTGCGCACCGATGACATCGTGACCACCGTCCGACAGCTGCGCGACAACGGCATCGAGTTCCTGGGACTCCCGCACGAGTACTACGCGACCCTGGCGGACCGCGTCGGCGACGTCGGCGTCCCGATCGAGACGCTCGAGGCGCTCGGCATCGAGGCCGACCGCGACGAGGAGGGCTATCTCCTGCAGATCTTCACCCGCCCCGTTCAGGACCGGCCGACATTCTTCTTCGAGATCATCGAGCGCCACGGCTCTCGCGGCTTCGGGGTCGGCAACTTCAAGGCGCTGTTCGAGGCGATCGAACGGGAACAGGCCAAGCGCGGGAACCTCTAGCGGTCTAGCCGGGGCCCCGACCAGGGCGTAGACGCGCGGACGACGTTGGTGACGTCGCTCGACCCGGCCCGCGTCGATAGACTCGGATCGTGAAGATCGCTCACGTTCGCGAGCGCCACGCCCCGGCGGGATCAACCTGGCGGCTCGCGGCCGCGTTCGACGGCGGCGAGGCGCCGATACGCTGGCTCGATCTCGAAGTGGTTCGCCGCCGGGCCATCGCGGCGGATCCCCGGCTGGCGCACAACGCCACGCTGTTTCGACAGCCAGTGACCACGCTCGACGATCTGTTGGGGCGCGGCCTCCGGATCGAGGCCCTGCGCGAGCTGGTCGAGGGGTTCGCTCCGCGGGAGAACGACGACGACGCGGTGCTCCGCGCGCCCGATCTGGTCTTCGGGCCACCCGTCCTTCGGCCGCCGTCAGTCCGCGACTTCTACGCCTTCGAGCGGCACGTCAAGACGATGTGGGAGCGACGCGGCGGCGAGGTCCCGGAGACCTGGTACCGCCTCCCGATCTTCTACTTCAGCAATGTTTCCGAGATCCGTGGACCCGACGACCCGGTGTGGTCTCCGGCCGCGTCACGCGAGCTCGACTACGAACTGGAGGTCGCCGCATTGGTCGACACGCCAGCCGTCGACCTCGCGCCCGAACGCGCCGAGGAAGCCATCGGCGGCTACTCCATCTTCAACGACTGGTCGGCCCGCGACCTCCAGCGCGAAGAGACGGTCGTCCGGCTGGGACCGGCCAAGGGCAAGGACTTCGCAAGCACATTCGGGCCGTACCTGGTGACCTCGGACGAGCTGGCCGACGCGCGGATGGGGACGGGCTATGACCTCGCGATGACAGCCCAGGTCAACGGCTCCGAGACGAGCCGCGGCCGCTGGTCCGACGCGCAGTTCTCGTTCGGCGAGATGCTCGCCAGGGCCTCCGCTGACGCACGTCTGCGCCCGGGCGATCTGATCGGGAGCGGGACGGTCGGAACGGGCTGCCTGCTCGAGGTCCGCGACACCACCCTGGGTCGATACCTGGAGCCGGGTGACGTCGTGACGCTGCAGGTCGAGCGGCTCGGCCACCTGCGCAGCCCCATCCTCGCGCGACCGGCTGCGCGATGAGCGAGGCGGGCCCGTTGGCCACCATCGAGGGCATGACCCCGCCGGACTGGCCCGACGTCCGGAAGATCTACGCCGAGGGGATCGCCACTGGCGACGCGACGCTCGAGCGTGAGGCGCCCGACTGGAACCACTTCGACCACTCGCACCCGAACGAATGCCGG
>DASYJV010000248.1:0-1785 GCA_035996105.1 Candidatus Limnocylindrales bacterium
CAGAAGACGATGGGCGTCATCACGCTCGCGCTCGTCACAGCCGGCGTCATCCCCGATTTCACGGTCCCGATCTGGGTCATCGCCCTCTCGGCGACCGCCCTCTCGGTCGGGACCGCGGTCGGAGGCTGGCGGATCATGCACACCATGGGACAGCGCGTGGCGAAGCTGGAGCCCGTCCATGGGTTCGCGGCCGAGACGACCTCCGCGTCCATCCTGCTCGTGACAGCGCACCTCGGGATGCCGGTCTCGACCACCCAGGTCATCTCCGGCGCGATCATGGGTGTCGGGTCGAGCCAGGGATGGCGCCACGTCCGGTGGGGCGTGGCACGGCAGATCCTCGTCGCCTGGGTCCTGACCATCCCCGCCGCCGGGGTGCTGGCGGCCCTTGCCTGGCTCGTACTCACCGCGATCGGCCTGTCGTGACCATCCCCCCATCATCCGACGTCGACCTGGAGGCTCCGAGATGACCTTTCGACTCCTGCCCAAGGATCCCAAGTTCTTCGAGCTGTTCATCGCCGACGGGGACAATCTCGAGGCGGCCGCCGCGGCACTCCACGAGATGGTCGACCGCTACGACCAGCTGGACACGCGGGTCACCACCATCCAGGCGCTCGAAAAGCGCGGCGACGAGATCGACCGAGCCGTGACGCGCAAGCTCGAGGACGCGTTCGTCACGCCGTTCGACCGCGAAGATATCCACGAGCTGGTCTCGCGACTGGACGACGTCGTCGACGGGATCCAGGCCGTCGCCGAGACCTTCGTGATCTATGGCGTCACGGAGCCGACACCGGAGGCCAGACGCCTGGCTGCCATCCTCGACAGCCAGGCGAAGGAGTTGGCCCAGGCGCTTCGGAAGCTCGATCGACTCAAGGACCTCGAGCGCCATTTCGAGGCCGTCCACGAGCTCGAGAACGAGGCCGACGGCCTGTCTCGGGCGGGGGTCGCCAGGCTCTTTCGCGACGACCTGCCGCCGATCGAGGTGCTCAAGTGGCGCGACCTCTACACGCTGCTCGAGGACACCATCGACGCGGCTGAGGACGCCGCAGAGGCCATGGAGCGGATGTACCACAAGGCCAGCTGACGATCGTGGCTCGCGCGGCCCGAGCGCTTCGCGGGTCGTCGCCGAGGGGCGCCCTCAGGCGCGGACGGTGGACGGCAAGCCGAACACCGGGAACAGCTCCGGGCCGAATGTCGTGATCTCCGCGATGCGTCCGTGCTCGATGCGCAGGACGTCGAACTTGAAGGCACGGAACTCGGTGTCGCCGGGCTTTCGCAGGTAGCTCGCGGCAGTCGGCATCCGGTTGGCGAAGGTCGGGACCAGGCGCCACTCGCCTTCCCGCAGGGCGCGGTCGAGCAGCGGGCCGATGGTCTCGATCCCGTCGTACAGGTAGGGATAGGGCGGCATCGTGATGCGCATGTCCTGGGCCGCGATGGCGATCGCCGCGGGTGCATCGAACCGCTCGTGGGCGTCGATGAACCGGGCGAGCAACGCCCGCTCCTCCTCGCTCGGCGAACCGGCCGACCATTCGGAGCGCTTCGCGGGCAGGTGGTCCTGCATCGTCGCGCGCGCACGCTGGAGCGCGCTGTTCGTCGCTGCGATGCTGGTCTCGAGCAGCGTCGCCGTCTCGCTGGCCGGCCAGCCGAGGACGTCACGGGCGATCAGGGCGGCGCGCTGTCGCGGCGGCAGGACCTGCATGGCGGCCAGGAAGGCGAGCTCGATCGTCTCGCGCCCGACGACCACTGCGTCGGGCTCATCGTCGCTCGGGGCGACTTCGTCGAGGAGTC
>DASYJV010000249.1:0-3009 GCA_035996105.1 Candidatus Limnocylindrales bacterium
CCAACCAGGACCTGCTGGACGCACTCGTCGTCACCCTCCAGGTGGCCACAATCGCCGTCATCGCGTCGACCGTCCTGGGGTCGCTCCTCGGGCTCGGCCTGGCTCGGCTCCGCTTCCGGGGCTCTGGCGCGACCGAGACGCTGCTCCTGCTGCCGATGGTGACCCCGGAGATCATCATGGGCATCAGCCTGCTGATCTTCTTCGCCCAGCTCTTCGGCCTGAACGGCTCGCTCGGCCAGATCGCGATCGCCCACGTGACCTTCTGCATCTCCTATGTCGCGGTCACCGTCCGAGCCCGGGCGGTCGGGCTCGATCCGCGGCTCGAGGAGGCGGCGCGAGACCTTGGCGCGTCGGCGTCCGGCGCCTTCTGGCACGTGACACTGCCGCTCATCGCGCCGGCCGTCATCGCCGGGGCGATGCTCGCCTTCGCGCTCTCGTTCGACGACCTCGTCATCACCTCGTTCAATGCCGGGGTTGGGTCGACGACGCTGCCGATCTTCATCTACAGCTCACTCAAGTTCGGGGTGACGCCGCAGATCAACGCGATCTCGACGATCATCGTCGCGGTCGTCTCGGTCGTGCTGTTCGTCGCCTGGCGGCTCGGGGCGTTCCGGGCAGCCGATACCCGCCTCGTCACCGAGCCCGACGCCGACTGAGCTCGGGCCGCGACCTAACGCCGGGCGCGACCTAACGCCGGGCCCGGCTCCTCGCACCGGTCCGGGCGGCCGTGCCGCGTGGCAGCCGGGTCGCGGGTACCTCACCCTCGGCGAGCTCCTTGGGCGGCGGGATGTCGTACCGAGAGCGGACGGTCCGCCGAGTCCCGACCCCATCGTCGGCGTAACGGTCGACGGCCATCAGATCGAAGGCGTGGACGCTTGGCTCCTGGTTCGAATAGCGGCCGGCGGTCCAGCTGCGGGAGCGCGTGCCGCGCTGCTGGAGCTCGCAGACGTGCCAGTCCTGCTGGTTGGTCAGATGCCAGAAGGCGATCGCGTCGGACGGGTCGAAGCCCGGTGCAGCGATCGTCGTGGTCTCGAACAGCCATTCGCAGATGATCCGGGTGTGGCCGGGACCGGCCGGCTCCAGCCGATGGACGAGCAGGTAATCGGGGTGGATCGACAGGAAGGTCGACGGCCAGACGAGGTAGTAGTAGATCCGGCGGTCATCGATCTCGGTCATCCCGTGCATCGCCGGCCGGCCGGCGCGATGGCCGCCATCGAGCGCCATCGTCTCGGCGTCGTCGACGAGCTCCATCCAGCCGCCCTGCCACGGACCGTCGGGCGAGTAGTCGCCGCCGAGGTCGTATGGCGTCAGCTTGTTGAGCTGGGGATGGATGCCCGGGCAGTGATAGCACTCGCTGTAGTTCTCGGCGATGAACTTCCAGTTCGAATCCACCTCGTAGGTCTCGGTGTGGGCGACACGCAGACCGCTGAAGTCGAAACGCGCCAGGTGCGGGACGAGATCGCCCAGCCAGGCCTCCAGCGGCTCGGCCGCGGGGTCCAGGCTGAGGAACACGAACCCCTGCCAGGTCGCGAGCTGGACCGACGCGAGGCCGAACCCCTCGAAGCTGAAGTCCTCGAGGTCATCGGTGTGCTTGGCCCGGATCAGCCTGCCCTCGAGGTCGTAGATCCAGGCGTGGTAGGGACATTGGAACCGCACAGCCTTGCCACAGGGCTCCTCGACGACGGCCGTGCCGCGGTGCCGGCAGACGTTGTAGAAGGCGCGAAGCACCGAATCCCGGCCGCGGACCACGATCAGCGGCTCGTCGTCGACGGTGGCCAGGAAGTAGCTCCCCGGCGCCTCCGCGTCCTCCTCGCGCCCGACCACGACCCAGTCGCGCCGGAACCATTCGGCCCGCTCGAACTCGTGGATCGCCGGGTCGTGGTACGCCCGGCCCGGGAGCAGCGAGGCGGCCCGGTAGGGCTTGCGGACGGCGGCGATCTCCTCGGGCGTGAGCGGCGATGTGGCGGCCACGGATCGGTCTCCAGTCAGCTCTTGGGTACGTCGTCCCGCGGGTCGATGAAGGGGATGGTAGCCGTGCGGCGTCCCGCGGCTTCGCGTCGTCGGTTGTGCCGGCGTTCGCCGGTCCCGGGTCCGGTGGCGAAGACGGGCTCGGGGGCGACCGGGATGTGGGGCAGCTCGGTCTGGGCGACCAGACCGGCGCGGATGATCGATCGCAGCTCGGCGTCGATGACCGGATCCGTCTCCAGCTGGCTGTAGGCCGCCAGCCGCCGGTCGACCTCCTCGCAGGCTCGCTGGTAGGCGTCCTTCGCGCCCTGTCGGGTCCACGCTTCGCGGTTGTCCCGGTCGACGATGGCGCTGGGCAGATAGAGCTCGTCGGGCCAGTGGGCCATCGTGTGCGGCGCCATGATCAGGTGCTGGTCGGCCATCAGCTGGTCGATCAGCTCGCCGACCGGCAGGTCGTCGACCGGCTTGATGTCACGCACGAAGCGCAGGGCCTGGCCGCACATCTCGTCGTCGAAGACGAGCTTCGGCAGGCTGAACACGAGCAGGAAGTCGAGCATCCCCGGGCCGGACACCGAATTGACGCCGGCGAGCGCCGCGATGAGCGCGCTGCCGAACGTTTCGGCGCCGGCCTGCGCGTCAAGGATCGGCCCGTCCGAGAGGGCCATGTACGACTGGGTGGGCAGCCCCAGCGACTTCGCGACGGCGACATAGGCGGCGTCGAGCCGGAGCGCCTCGATGGCCGACATCGGCGAGCTGGCGATCTTCATGTGGAAGGTCGCCGGCGCGCCCCCGAACAGGACCGGCGTACCGGGCCGGATGATCTGGGCCATGGTGATGCCGGCCAGCACGTCGACCGTGTGAAACACCGTGGCGCCCACGATCGTCACCGGGGCGATCAGCCCCATCAGTGTCACCGGGACGATCTCGACCGGGATCCCGGCCTCGACGCAGTCGATCAGGTTCTGGCAGGAGTCCTCGCTGTACCGGAAATTGCCGGTCGCGGTGATCGTGAAGATGGCCATCGGCCGGGCGATCAGGTCGGCC
>DASYJV010000250.1:0-2978 GCA_035996105.1 Candidatus Limnocylindrales bacterium
TCCGGACGCCAGGTGTCCGAGCCGGGGTTCGTCGATGAAGTGGCGGGGATCCTCGCCGAAACGGGACTCGATCCGGCGCGGCTGGTCCTCGAATTCACCGAGGGTGTGCTCATCCAGGACACGGACGCCACGATGGCCACCCTTCGAGCACTCAAGGATCTTGGTCTGCGCCTCGCCATCGACGACTTCGGGACGGGCTATTCCTCGCTCAGCTACGTCCGCCAGTTCCCGATCGACATCCTCAAGATCGACCAGTCGTTCGTCGCCAGCATGGCCGATGGCCCCGACGAGACCGCGCTGATGCATTCGATCCTGAACCTCAGCGAGACGCTCCACCTCCAGACCGTCGCCGAGGGGATCGAGGACGCCGATCAGCTGGCCGAGCTGCAGTCGCTCGGGGCCGACCTTGGCCAGGGATTCCTGTTCGCGAAACCGCTCGAGTCGACCGACATCGCAGCCCTGCTCGCTGCCAACGCCGGCTGGCTCGCGGACGGCAGCCCCCGGGAAGGGGCGGCCTGAGCCGTCTCGCGGCCCGCAGGCCCGATGCGTCCTAGGACGGCGTCGGGCAGCCTGTCGTGACCTGGATCCAGTCCGTCGCTCCGTCGGGGACCGTGTCTCCGGACTTCACGCCTCCCTTGGTCCGCTCCGATGCGCCACGCACGCCGATCGCCGCGGGGCAGCCGAGGGAATCGAGCGGCAGGGTGAGCGTCACGGTCTGACCGGCAAGGCTGGCCGTGCCCGGGTAGGCCGCACCCTCGAGCCGCTTGCCGGAACGCGTATCGACCAGGACCGGTCGATAGGGGCCGCCGGGGATGAGCTCGAACGTCGCCGTGTAGTCGGCCGTGCCATCACCACCGACATCGAGCGAGAAGACATAGGCCAGCTGGCCGACGTCCGGTGAGCCGGGCGGAACTGCGCCGGCGAGGTCGAGCGCGAGCGTGAGCTGTGCCGAAGACGCGTCGACGCGGAGCTGGGCGATATCGAGGTAGGCGGGGGTGGCGTCGCCGGACGTGTCCCCGGTGGTCTTCACCGTGGTCGGGCTCGCGCTCGTCCCGGGTGATCCGGGCGATTTCGAGGGGACCAGGCTCGGCGCCATCGACGGCCCGACGCTGGCGACGGAGCCTGCCGGCGTACCGCTCGCGACGGCGCCCGACGTGCATCCCGCCAGGGCGACCACGAGGAATGACGCGGCCATGAGGACGGCACGCGCGCTGGCTGGCCTCGTGGGATGGCGGCGGAGCGGCTCATGGTGTCGCATCGGCGCAAGGCCCCGAGGATACCCCCGAACATGAAAAGCGGACGGGAACGGATCGCTCCGTTCCCGTCCGCTCGTCTCGGCCGCGTGCGACCGATCTCGTGACCTCGGCTACGGGCCGAAGAAGGTGAAGACGCGGCTCATCAGGTCGGCCTTCTGTCCGGCCGTCCCGAACTCCTCGAACGGGAATGCCAGGAAGACGACCTTGTAGGTGCCGGTGTCGACCGTCAGGCCGTCCGGCGCTGCGGAGTCGTCCGTGAAGGCCACAGCCGCGGGCGCGAGCAGCGTGACCTGATCGCTGTACTGGGCTCCGTTGAGGACGGACAGGTCGAGCGGGACCGTTCCGAGCCCGCCGGTGACCGGGTTGGTGGCTGCGGCTGTCACGTTGGCCGTCGCCTTGTCGTTCTGGGTATCACTGCCGTCCCAGGAGATGTGCAGGTAGTCACGGACGAAGGCGGTCGTACCGGCACCCTGGTCGAGGATGTCCTGGCCGCTCATGAACAGCCGGCCACCGCCATCGAGGAAGCTGGCGAGGTTGGCCTCGTAGACCCCGACGGGGTCGGGATAGGAGGCACCCGTGAACCAGACGATGTCCTTGTGCGCCTTCATGTAGCCGAGCGGCAGGACGGGGTTGGTCTGGATATCCCAGACGTCGAACGTCTTGCCGGCTGCGGTCAACGCATCGGCGTAGTACGACCGAACGTCCGGGAGCGGCGGATTGCCCTTGTGATCGTTGTCGACCAGCAGGACATCGACGGCGACCGCGATGGTCGTCGCCGTACCGCTGGCGCTGACCGACGGATCGCCGGTCGAGGTCGCCGTGAAGGTCGCGGTGTCGGTCGCGGCGTTCGCGGCCGAAACCGGGACGTCGACCTTGAGGCAGACATCCGCGCTGGCGCCGCTGGCCACCGCGATCGAGGCCAACGTCGTGGTGCAGGTGGCGTCATAGACCGTCGCCGTGAACGAGCCTGACGTTGCGCTCAACGTGTAGGTGTCGTTCCGGTAGCCAAGGTTGGTGACGTGGAAGGGATAGGTGACCGAGGCGCCAACGTGCGCGCCGTCGGACTGACTCGCGGGCGAGACTGACACGCCGTATGCCGGTGCGATGGGCGTGACATGCGCACTGCCCGTCGTACCGATGCCCTGGGCGGAGGTGACCTTCAGGCCATCATCCACGATGGACCCAACCGACGGGGCGAGGCTCGGGTCGATGGTGACCGTGAAGTGCAGCGCCACGCTCCCGCCGGCCGGGATCGTCAGACCGGTCCATTGGACCTTGCCATGGCTGAGGACGCCGCCATCGCCGGCGCTGACGAGCGTCGTATGGGCGGGCATCGGGTCCGTGACCGTCACGCCGGTCGCCGGGGCGTTGCCGATGTTGTGGACCGTGATGGTGTAGTCGATGTGGCTGCCCGGTCCGACCGGGACGCCGGTATCGGTCTTGTTGACGACGAGCGCCGGGAGCGTCGCCGTGTCATGGCTCTGCCAGGCGCCGCGTCCGTGGGTGCCGGCGCGCAGGTTCCGGTTCGCCGGGTCGAGGTTGAGCTGCCAGATCTCGACGGTCGGGAAGCCGCTGCCAAGGGGCTGCCAGCTCCGGCCGCCGTTGTAGGTGACGAATGGGCCGACGTCCGTGCCGGCATAGATCGTGCCCGGATAGCTCGCATCCAGCTGGAGCGAGTTGACCGGCGCGTTCGGCAGGTTGGCGCTGATGTTCTTCCAGTGC
>DASYJV010000251.1:0-2081 GCA_035996105.1 Candidatus Limnocylindrales bacterium
ACATCTCGTCGGTGCGCGCCAGCCTCGGCATCAACGCCGGCTACTCGGCCTACGTCGCCGCGAAGGGCGCCATCAGCTCGCTCACCCGCCAGTGGGCGACCGAGTGGGCGAGGCACGGCATCCGGGTCAATGCGATCATGCCGACCTTCGTCGACACGCCCCAGGTGGCCATGCTGCTCGAGGATCCTGCGTTCAAGGCGGGCATCGTGAGCCGTATCCCGCTCGGCCGCGTCGGGGAGACCGACGACCTCGTCGGCCCGGCGATCTTCTTCTGCTCCGATGCCGCGTCGTTCGTGACCGGCCAGATCCTCGGGATCGACGGCGGTCTGACCGCGACCCAGTAGCTCGAGGAGCACCCTCGTCATGCCCGTCGCCAGCCTCGACCTCGAACGCGTCACGCCCAACGTCTTCACCACGACCAAGCTGCGCGGCTGCAACCCGAGCTTCGTGACGACCTCGGACGGGGTCGTCGCGATCGACACTCCGCAGCTCCCGACGCGGGCCGTGGCGATGCGCGCGGAGGCCGAGTCGAACGGTCCGATCCGTTACCTCATCAATACCGAGCACCACGTCGACCACATCTTTGGCAACTACTGGTACAAGGGCGTCCCCGTCGTCAACCACCAGGGGCTGTACGACAACTTCATGGACCCGAACGCGGCCCTCGACCCGTTCGCCTACGCGCTCGAGGCGATCCCGACCGACGACCCGGACGCGGGGCCGCTCATCCCCGAGCGCGATGTCTACTACCGGGATCCGAACAAGGGCACGATCGTGTTCACCGGGGACCTGACCCTGCGTGTCGGCGACCACACGTTCCACCTGCTCCACACGCCGGGTCACACGCCCGGCCAGCTCGCGGTCCACGTCCCCGAGGAGCGCGTCGTCTTCACCGGCGACACCATCTTCAGCGAATGCCAGACCTGGCTGATGACCTCGAACGTGGACCAGTGGCTCGAGGCGCTCGAGCGGATCCGCCAGCTCGATGTCGACCACCTCGTCCCGGGCCACGGTCCCGTCCAGACCATCGCCTACGTCGACACCCAGCGCTCGGTCCTGCTCCAGTGGAAAGCGGCGGTCGCGGACGCGGTGGCGAAGGGCTGGACCCGCGAGGAGACGATCGACCGCGTCCGCTTCGACGACCGCTTCGGGCCGGTCGACGTCGGACAGGCCTACATGATGGATCACATCCAGAACAACAACGCCGGGACGCTCTGGGACAAGCTCACCGCGCTGGGGTACGCCAAGGGCCGCTGAACCGAGGGCGGCCGGTCGCCAGATGCGAGCTCAGGCCCGTCCCGCGGCGACCTCCTCGGCCCGGGTCCGGCCGGCGAGCTGGATCAGGTCCTCGTGGAGCTCGAACCAGATCCCGTGGTAGCTGTCGACGCGTGGCGACGCAACGAAGCGGCCGTCGCCGGCCAGCGCTGCCTCGACCGCGCGACCGAGCCGCACCCGGTACGTGCCGAGCCTCGGGTGGGCGGACTCGTGCGGGGTGAGCCAGGCGGTCGCGTCGGCGTGAAGCGCGCCGAGGCGCTCGAGGACGCCCCGGTCGTATTCCGGGTCGGTGTGGTCGTTGAGGACCTGGGCGTCCGGGTCACGCAGCTGCCAGGAGGTGACCGCGTCCTTCATCCGTCGGTCGAGCGCGACGAACCCGTCGAGTGCCGCCGCGGCGCGATCGAGTCCCCACGCCGCATGCTCCGCGGCGAGGGATGCGCGCGCACGGGCGGTGCCGGCCTCGGTCAGGCGGTAGGCCCCGGCGACCGTGCCGACCAGCCCGTCGGTCGCGAGCTGGTCGAGGATGGGCTGGACGTCCTCCGGGGTGGCCGCGACCGCGTCGGCGACGGCGGATGTCGGGGCGAGGCCCTTGAGCTCGATGACACGGAGACAGTCGTCAGGCGTCGCCGTGCGGTCACCGGTCGCGGTCGGGGCGATCGCTGCGGACGTCGGGGATTTCTCGGCTCGGTCGGTCGCCGTCGGCTCGCCGATCGGGATCCCCAGCTCCCTGGCCCAACCCGTCAGGATCCCGACTTCGGGGAGCGTCTCGCGCGATCCGGCGATCGTCCCTTCGAAAACGTGGCCCG
>DASYJV010000252.1:0-3852 GCA_035996105.1 Candidatus Limnocylindrales bacterium
TCGGCGAGGTCCCCGTACGAGCGGCGCAGCAGGGCCTTGATCCGGCTCATCAGCTCCCGCAGCCCGAATGGCTTGGTCAGGTAGTCGTCGGCGCCCAGCTCGAGCCCGATGACCTTGTCGACCTCGTCGTCGCGCGCCGTCAGGACGAGGACCGGCATCTTGGCGCCGGCCGCGCGCAGACGCCGCAGGACCTCGAACCCGTCCATCCCGGGGAGGCGGACGTCGAGCACGACGAGGTCGGGCGCCTGGTGCGTCGCGATATCGAGGCCTTCCTCGCCGGACCGCGCGACCGCGACCTCGTAGCCCTCCTGCTGGAGGGCGTACTGGATGCCGCGCGCGACCGCGTGCTCGTCTTCGACGATGAGGATCGTGGCTGCCACGCGGCGATGCTACACCGGGTCGCCCGAATCGCCCGGCATGCGGAGCTGGACGCTCGGCTGGCGGGTGGACCGGCCCGTGGTACCCTAGCGGACGCTACCCGGGCGCCTCGCCACATCCGGCCCCCGCCGGCGAGCCGCAGCCCCTGACCTGACCGCAAGCATCCAGAGGTTCACACCATGGCCACCGCCCGCGCGACGCTCGCAGCCGAACATCGCGACATCATCGGCAAGAAGGTCGCCGGCCTTCGCGCCGCCGGCCGTCTCCCCGCCGTGGTCTACGGCCACGGCGTCGACTCGGCCAGCATCTCCATCGACGCGCACGAGTTCGAGCAGCTTCGCCGCCACACCGGCCCGAACGCCCTGGTCGATCTCTCGCTCGACGGCAAGGCTGCGCGCCCGGTGCTCGTCTCGTCGGTCCAGGTCCACCCGGTCAACCGACGCACGCTCCATGTCGACCTCTTCCTGGTCCGCATGACCGAGGAGCTGACGGTCGACGTCCCCCTCGTCGCCACGGGCGACTCGCCGGCCGTGACGCTGCAGGGCGGGACGCTGCTCCATCCGATCGAGTCCGTCCGCATCCGCGCGCTCCCGGACCACCTCCCGCAGTCGATCGAGTACTCGGTCGAGAGTTTGACCGACTTCGACGCGACGCTCCATGTCCGGGACCTCGCGGTCCCGAGCGACGTCACGCTGCTGACCGACGGTGACGAGATCATCGCCAAGGTGCAGGCACCGCGTGTCGAGGAAGTCGTCGAGGTCGCCCCGGAGGTCGGCGAAGGCGCACCGGAAGGTGGCGAGGCGGGCGAGGCGCCGGCCGAGGGTTCTGCCGACTCCGATGCCGGCGAGGCCTGACCGACCGATCGGGCCGTCCGCGCCAGGTGCTCGGGCGGCGGCGTCTCAGCGCGATCGCCGACCCGTCGCGAAGGCGATCGGGAAGCGCATCGTCATCTCGTCGGGCGTCAACGGGCCGAGGCGGGCCCGGAGTGTCCGGACGACCCGCCGTCGGAGGTCGGGCTCGAGCTCGGCGAACAGCGTCTCCTCGTCGAACTCGGTGAGGAACGACAGGTAGCCATCGATCGTGAAGCGGTGCTTGACCCAGCCACCGTGCGCGGTGACCGCCGAGAAACCGGCGTGCCGGAGCTCACCGGCCGCCCGCTCGACCGATGGCAGATCCCCCGATCGACCGTCGTTCTCGCGGGCGCCGATCCCCACATCGTCGAGGACGGCATCGAACTCCACGTCGGGGAGGAAGATCCGGTCGTCCTCCACCCACGTCACGTAGGCCAGGATCCCGCCCGGCCGCAGGACTCGACGTGCCTCGCGAAGCGCCTCGGCGCGGCGCGGCACGAGCTGGAACACGAAGGACGAGATGGCCGCGTCAAAGGAGCCATCCGGGAACGGCAGCGCCTCGGCGGCTGCCACCACAGTGCGAAATCGCCGTCGTTCCGCGGCCGGTAGCCGCCGGTCCGCCTCGGCGTCGGCGACGGCTCGCATCCCACCGGACGCATCGACCCCGACGAGCGAGATGCCCGGCCAGCGCTCGACGGCGCCCAGCCCCAGCTGTCCGGTGCCGGTCCCGATGTCGATGATGCGTTCGCGGCCTTCGACGCTCGGAGTGAGGCTGTCCAGCAGCTCCGCGACCGCCGGTGCCAGGACCGGCGCCCACCAGCGGGCGTAGCCCTGCGCCATCCGGTCGTAGCGGTCCTCCTCGGTCATCCGCGCATCGTGCCACGGGCGGCCTCGCTCGGACCCCGGACGCCACACGGGTCGCGTCTGACGCGTCCAGACCCCGACTGCCGACCCGCCGCCTGCCAGCGCCGGCCGCACGAAGGAGTCCGATTTGGATCGATCGATCGCGCGTCGTCTGCTGGCCAGCGCGCTGGGTCTCGGGCTGCTTGCGGACGTGCTGCTCGACGGCCCTGCCCTCGGCCTCAACCTCGTCGTCCTCGTCGGCGCGATCCTCGGTACGGGCTGGCTCCTTCGCCGGCGAGGACGTGCGCCCGATCCGCTCGACGCGTGGCTGCCGGTCGTGGCGCTGATCCTCGCGGCCTTCGTGGCGGTGAGGGGCGACCCCTTCATGGCTGTGATCGACAGTCGGCGCGGTCCGGGTCGGCCGGGCCGCCCGTCCCGGGTCGATCGATCGAACATCCGGACTGCCCGCCTACCTGGCGCCGCTCGGCCGTGGCCTGTTGATCGGTCTTCCTCTGGCGCTGATCTTCGCGGTGCTGTTCGCCTCGGCGGACCCCATCTTCCGACGCGGCATGAGCGATCTGCTCGGGTGGCGGATCGACCTCGGCGACGTCAGCGGCCGGGTGCTGTTCATCGGCACCTGCACGTGGCTCGTGGCGGGTCTGCTCTCCGTGGCAGCGGGTGGCATCCCAAGGCTCGAGCGAGCCTCGCTGGGCGCGTCGGCGCGCACCGGTCCGGCGGCGCGGACCATCGAGGTCGGGCTGACGGAAGCGCTCGTCGTCCTGATCGCGATCGACCTCGTGGTGGGACTCTTCGTCGCGCTACAGCTCGCCTACCTGTTCGGCGGTCAGGACACGCTCATCGCGGCGGGCATGACCTACAGCGACTACGCGCGTCGCGGCTTCTTCGAGCTCGTCGCGGCGGCCTGCCTGGCAGGCGCCGTCGTGGTCGCTCTCGAGTCGACCGTGGCGCGGCGGAGCCTGTCCTATCGCGGGGCGATCCTCACGTTGCTCGGGCTGACCGCGGTGGTGCTCGTGTCGGCCACGCTTCGGCTGCGCCTCTACCAGGACGCCTACGGTTGGACCGAGCTGCGGCTCTATGTGCTGACCACGATCGTCACGCTCGCCGCGGGGCTCGCGCTGATGACGGCCCTGACGATCACCGGACGGATGCGCTGGCTGGGGCACGGGCTGGCGGTGGTGGCGGTCGTCGCGCTGGTCGGGCTCAACCTCCTGGCCCCGTCGGCGTTCGTCGCCGAGCGGAATGTCGAGCGGGTGGTGGACCCGACGCTGGTCGCGCCGGGCGGTCACGCGGGTCTTGACGCCGCGTATCTCGGGGTCCTCCCCGATGACGCCGTCCCGGTCCTCGTCGCGGCACTCCCCAGCCTCCCGCCACGGGAACGCCGGGATGTGCTGCGCCTCCTCGAGCAGAAGAAGTCGGTCCTCGCGTCGAACGCGGCCTACGCCGGCCTTCCGGCCTGGAACCTGGGCCGGGAACGCGCCCGGGCCGCACTCGCGAGCGTGCGCTGAGCGACGCGGGCGCATCCGGCCCGTCGCCCGGGGTCTCGGCGGCGGTATCGTTGGGTCGTGGCACTCCACCTCCCCTTCGACCCCCCGCTGGAGCCGATGCTGGCCAAGGCGGTCGATGGCCTGCCGTCGGACGAGGGCTGGCTCTTCGAGCCCAAGTGGGATGGCTTTCGCGCCATCGTGTTCCGGGACGGCGACGAGATCTACACGCAGTCGCGTGACCTGAAGCCGCTCGATCGCTACTTTCCGGAGCTGGC
>DASYJV010000253.1:0-2732 GCA_035996105.1 Candidatus Limnocylindrales bacterium
GCGCCCGGGCCGGCGACGCAGGGTCGGCATCGGCTGTGCCACTCAAGCCATCCTGAGCGGGGGACGGCGTCGAACCAGGACCAGGAGGCCGCCGATCCCGACGATCGTCAGCCCCGCCCCCAGCGCGATCCGGAGGAATTCGGCCGTCCGGTCCGCCACCGGCGTGGCGCCCGGGAGGTCGAGGCCGGCCATCATCCGGGATGGCGCTCCCGCCCCCGTGGCGTCGATGGCCAGGTCGAAACCGAGCTGCGGCGCTGCCGCGTGGATGGCCACCTTCGACAGCCACCCCGACCTCGGCACCCAGCTCATCCCCCGGTCGGAACGGAGGTCGTCGAGCAGCGAGCTCGTGGCCGGCGCGTTGTGCGTCAGCTCGAGGCCGTTGTCGCCGGTCGGGGCGGGCAGCAGCGCCGGTGCCCGGTCGGTCAGCAGGTAGACATCGGCATCGACCCGATCGGTCGGGGCCTTGCCGAGGGCAAGGATCCGGAGCGGGACCCAGGGCGCCGCGGTCGGGATGGTGATGTGGACCGGCGTCCCGTCACCGATCCCCTGACCGAGCTCGGCGGCGGCGTTCGCATCGAAGACGGCGGCGAGGAAGATCGGTGAGCGCGCCGCGTAGAAGTCGAGCACCTCGGGCGCGTCGGGTGGCAGCCGGAAGCCGTGCTGGGTCGCCCATCGCCCGACCTCGGCCGGTCCGCCGCGCAGGACGGTCACGTCGAGCGCGTCGATGCGGACCTTCATCAGCTCCTCGGCCGACCCGGCGGCGGCGGACGCGGCGAGCGGGAAGGCGAAGCCGTCGGTGGCCGTATCGGTCTCGCGGATGAGCCGCTGGAGGGTCCAGTCGCCGCCCTTCTCGACACTCGATGGGATCCCCGGCAGGGGCGTCAGCGACCCGAAGGCCCCGCCCCCACCGGCGAACTGGAAGGCCGTGATGTAGTGCTCATTGCCGTCGTGGTAGGCCGCCAGGGTCGTCGTCCGAAGAAGGTTGACCGCGCCGTTGGGGCCGATCAGCCCGCCGCAGGCCAGGGTCGGTGTCGCCACGAGGGCGACGAGGAGGAGCGCCGCGCCGAACGCGGCCACGAGGCGGAGATGCCGCCCGCTGGCGCGATGGTTCGAACGGTTCATCGTCGGACTCCTGTCGTGCGATCGATCCATCCGGACCGATCCCGTGTGGCCGCAAGACTCCGCGCGTCCCTCCCGTGTTCCCTCGAGACGCAGGTCCCGGCCGGCGCTGGCCCCATCGCCGGGGTTTCGCGGATCGGCTCGACCGGTCATCATGCGCCCATGACCCTTCGCGTCCCGCGACCGGCCATCGGGATCGCCATCGTGCTGGCCCTCGGCTTCACGAGCGCGTTCTCGCTGGCCAACCCGCCCGCCACCCGGGCCGCCGATTTCCCGGTCTATGACTCGAGATATCACTCGTACGCCGAGATGGTCACCGAGATCAATGCCGTCGCGGCCGCCCACACCGACATCGTGGCGATCAGCTCGATCGGGAAGAGCTACCAGGGCCGCGATCTCTGGATGGCCAAGGTGTCGGACAACGTGGCCGTCGACGAGAACGAGCCCGAGGTCATGTTCGACTCGCTGCATCACGCCCGGGAGCACCTGTCGCTCGAGCAGAACCTTGCCCTGCTGCACTGGCTGACCGACGGCTACGGACCCGGCAAGGACCCGCGGATCACGAACATCGTCGATACCCATGAGATCTGGATCATCTTCGCGGTCAACCCCGATGGCGCCGAGTACGACCTGACCGGCTCGCCCTACCGTTCCTGGCGAAAGAACCGCCAACCGAATGCAGGGACCACCGCGATCGGGACCGACATCAACCGCAACTACGGCTATCGCTGGGCGTGCTGCCACGGGTCATCGGCGGTGAAGTCGGCGATCACGTACCACGGCTCGGGGCCGTTCTCGACGCCCGAGGCGCGCGCCGTGCGCGACTTCATGGCCAGCCGCCGGGTCGGCGGGCGTCAGCAGATCAGGACCGCGATCACGTTCCATACGGCCGGTCAGCAGATCCTCTGGCCGTATGGCTACACGATGACCGACGTCCCGGCCGACATGACCGTCGACGATCACGCGGCGCTCGCGGCCCTGGGCCGCAGGATGGCCGCCACCAACGGCTATACCGCGATGCAGTCGAGCAGCCTGTACGTCACCGATGGCGACGAGATCGACTGGGCCTACGGCGTCCACCACATCTTCATGTACACGATGGAGCTCTACCCGCGGGGTGGCGTCGGCAACGCCCGGTATTACCCGCCCGATGAGGTGATCGCGGCGCAGACGAACCGCAACAAGGCCGCGATCCTGATGCTCATCGAGGCCGCTGGCTGTCCATACGCGGTCATCGGCAAGGCGAAGCAGGACTGCGGCGCCCTGTATGACGACTTCGAGACGAACACCGGCTGGGCGCGCAACCCGCTCGGGACCGACACCGCCACCGGCGGCGTCTGGCAGCAGGCCAACCCCGCCCCGACCATCCGGCAGGCCGGTGCCGTGCCCTCCGGCTCGCGAGCGCTCGTGACCGGCTACGCCCCCGGCGCCAATGCGGATGGCAACGACGTCGATGGTGGGGTGACGACGGTCCGTTCGACACCGATCAACCTCCCGGCGGCCGTCGGTTCGCTCACCTTCCGCTACTACTTCGCGCACAGTGCGAACGCCACCGCGGCCGACTATTTCCGGGTCTATGTCGAGGACGCGACCGGCGCTCGGACGCTGGTGGG
>DASYJV010000254.1:0-1534 GCA_035996105.1 Candidatus Limnocylindrales bacterium
CCGACTCGGGCAGGAAATCGTACTAGGCGGGTACCGCGCGCACCATAGCGATTCGCCCTCATCGACCGGTTGGCTGGCGTTTTTCGATGCGCTGACGGTGCATCGGGGCACCGATCGCATCTCCGCGTACCATCGATGGCATGGCCAACCGCCTGTCCGGCGAAACCAGCCCCTATCTGCTCCAGCACGCGAACAACCCCGTCGACTGGCATCCATGGGGGCCAGAGGCGCTCGCCCGGGCGAAGCTGCTTGACCGGCCGATCTTCCTGAGCATCGGCTACGCGGCCTGCCATTGGTGCCACGTGATGGAGCGGGAATCGTTCGAGGACGAGCCCACGGCGGCCTACCTCAACGACCATTTCGTGTCGATCAAGGTCGATCGCGAAGAGCGGCCCGACCTCGACCAGGTCTACATGGCCGCCGTCCAGGCGATGACCGGCGGCGGCGGGTGGCCGATGTCGGTCTTCCTGATGCCCGACGGCCGCCCGTTCTATGGCGGGACCTACTACCCGGACGAGCCTCGGCACGGCATGCCTTCGTTCCGCCAGGTCCTCGAGGGGGTGACGCGTGCCTGGCGCGAGCAGCGCGCCGAGGTCGAGTCGGCGGGCGGCCGCCTCGTCCAGGCGCTCGTCGAGCAGTCGCGCGTCGAGGCGGGAGCCGACGACCCGACGCCGGAGCTCCTCGACGCCGCGACGGCCGCGATCGACGCCGCCTTCGACTGGACGAACGGCGGTTGGGGCCGCGCTCCCAAGTTCCCCCAGCCGATGACCATCGAGTACCTCCTCCGCCGCCACGTCGCGACGGGCGATCCGCGGCCGCTCGAGATCGCCCGGCGGTCGCTCGATGTCATGGCCAACGGCGGGGTGCGCGATCAGCTCGGCGGCGGCTTCCATCGCTATTCGACCGATTCGCGCTGGCTGGTCCCGCACTTCGAGCAGATGCTGTACGACAACGCCCAGCTCGCACGGGTCTACCTGCACGCCTGGACCCTGACCGACGATCCACGCTATCGCGAGGTGTCGATCGCGACGCTCGACTACATGCTCCGGGAGCTGACCACCGACGACGGCGCCTTCGCGGCGAGCCAGGACGCGGACACCGATGGCGTCGAGGGCCTCACCTTCACCTGGCGCAACGCGGAGATCCGCGACGTCCTTGGCGACGCCGCCGAACTGTTCGAAACGGCCTACGGCGTCACAGACGAGGGCAACTGGGAAGGCGACACGATCCTCTCCCGCGTCGTCTCGGACGAGGAGCTGAGCGGCGTGGCCGGTCTCCCGGTCGAGGAGATCGCAGGACAGCTTGCGGCCTCTCGTGCCCGGCTCCTGGCACGACGCGGAGAGCGGCCGCAGCCGGCCCGGGACGGCAAGGCGCTCGCTGCCTGGAACGGGCTGGCCATCGCGGCCTTCGCCGATGCTGCGGCCGCGCTGTCCGCCACGGACGCGGAGGCGGCGGCTCGCTATCGCGTGGCCGCGGAACGGGCAGCTGCCACGATCGTCGACGGGCTGATGGCCGCCGACGGCTCGCTGCGCCG
>DASYJV010000255.1:0-5885 GCA_035996105.1 Candidatus Limnocylindrales bacterium
GCCGCGCCAGCGTTGGCGGCTGATCCTTGCGCGGGCGCCCGACGCGCCTGCTCTCGCCGGCCGGGAGCTCAACGACGCGTGGGAGGCAGCCCTCGAGGCAACGGGCCTGCCGGCGTTCCGCGGCGTGGGCCGCACGCGCGCCCGCGTCGCGTTCGGAGCGCCCGTCGCGCCGTCCATGGGCGCTGAGCGCGAACTCGCGGATATCGTCCTGACTCGCTCCCTCGCGGTCTGGCAGGTTCGAGATGCGCTGCATAGGCATCTGCCGGATGGCTGGCGCCTGCTCGATCTCCACGACGTCTGGCTCGGGGAGCCGGCCCTTGCCGCGCAGGTCGCAGCGGCCGACTATCGGATCGAGATCGATGGCGCGGATGCCGTCACGCTCAGGGAGACCGCCGAGGCCCTCCTCGCCGCGACCGAGCTACCCCGCGACCGCCCGAAGGGTGGGTCGACGGTGCGCTATGACCTCCGACCGCTGGTCATCGATGTCTGCCTCGCCGAGGCTGGCCCCCCGTTGCTCCTCCGGACCCGCACGCGCTTCGATCCGTCGCTCGGGACCGGCCGGCCCGAGGAGGTCGTTTCGGCGCTGGCGGGCATCGCGGGGAAGCCACTGACGATCGGTCCGATCGTGCGCGAGCGGCTGCTGCTCGCCACCGAGCTGGGATAGCAGGCCAGAGGCGCGCGGGCGCAGCGGTCCGACGCCCCCGCCGGGTCGACGGGCGCACGATCCGGACCGGGACGCTCCACGCTCGGGGCGCGATTGACCGGATCGTGCTCGGCGCCGTACACTGCTCGTTCTGCGCGTCGGCCCCGCCGCGCGCCTTTTCACGCCCGAAGTCCCGGTGGCCGCGCGCGGTCGCCAGATACGAACCCTGAGGATCCATGTACGCAGTCATCGAGACCGGCGGAAAACAATATCGCGTCGAGGTCGGCACGGAGCTCGAGGTCGAGCTGCTCGATGGCGAGCCAGGCAAGTCGATCATCATCGAGCGCGTCCTGCTCGTCGGTGATGGGGACGACTCGGCCATCGGCCGCCCGCTGGTCGCGGACGCCACGGTCAGCGCCGAGGTGGTCAGCCGGACCCGCGGCCCGAAGCTCATCTCATTCAAATACCGGCCAAAGGCGCGCAGTCGCGTCAAGAAGGGTCACCGCCAGGAGCTGACGCTGCTCCGGGTCGCGGACATCACGTTCGGTGGCAAGAGCGCCGCCAAGATCGCCCAGAAGGCTGCGGCGGACGCCAAGACGGAGCGCCAGCGCCTCGAGGAAGCCGCGGCGACGCAGGCCACCAAGGATGCCGAGCTCGCCTCGAAGCTCGCCGTCGGGGCCGAAGCGGCCGAGAAGAAGACCGTCAAGGCAGCAGCCGACGCCAAGGCGGCGAAGACCAAGACCGAAACCAAGGGCCCGGTCGCCAGGGCGAGGGCGATCACCAAGGCGAGGACGAGCCCCAAGACCGACACAAAGGCGGCCGACAAGACCGACGCGAAGGCGACCAAGGCCGACACGTCGAAGCGGCCGGCCGCCAAGCCCAAGGGGGAAACCCCCAGGAACAAGGCGGACGCACCGAAGCGGACCCGCCCGACGAAGAAGGACGAGTAGACGAGATGGCTCACAAGAAGGCTGGCGGGAGCGTCAAGAACGGTCGTGACAGCGTTGGCCAGCGTCTCGGCGTCAAGGCCGGCGACGGCCAGGTCGTGAAGGCCGGCTCGATCATCGTCCGGCAGCGCGGCATGACCTTCCTGTCCGGTCCGGGGACCGGGCTCGGCAACGATTACACCGTGTTCGCCACGATCGCCGGCAAGGTGAAGTTCGAGCACGCAACCAAGGCCAAGAAGCGCATCCGGGTCGAAGCGGTCGAAACGACCGCGACGAGCGCCTAGAACCACCCGAACCAGAGCCGGCGACCACCGGCTGGGCGTATCGCCCGGCACGGACGGCGTCGGAGGAGAGCACTTTCGTGAAGCCCGAGATCCATCCCAAGTACTACGAAGCCAAGGTCCATTGCGGCTCCTGCGGGACCGAGTGGACGGTCGGTTCCACCCGACCGGAGCTGCGCGTCGACGTCTGCGGTAACTGCCACCCGTTCTTCACCGGGAAGCAGACCATCATCGACACGGCTGGCCAGGTCGAACGCTTCCAGAAGCGCCTGGAGCGCCAGGTCCGGAGCTGACCGCGGCGCATCCGACCCTGGTCCGCCGAGCCAGCTTCGCGCCCCGCCGACGCGGGAGCCTGATGGCCCGACCGGGACCATCGGCTCGACGATCCGAGGCATCCGGGCGGGGCGGTCCGTTCCGCCACACCCGGTAGACTGCGGACCATGGCGAGATTCACGTACGGCGGCCAAGCCCTCATCGAGGGCGTCCTGATGCGCGGTCGCGATGCGATCGCCGTGGCCCTGCGCCATCCGGACGGCCACATCGTCTATGCGACCGAGCGCCTCGACGCCGGCTTTCACGGGACCCGTTGGTCGAAGTGGCCGCTCATCCGCGGTCTGGTCGTCCTCTACGAGACGCTGATCGTCGGCACGCGCTGGCTCGTGCGCAGCGCGAACCTCCAGGCCGCGGAGGTCGGCGTCGAGATCGGCAAGGGCGCGATCATCCTGATGCTGGCCCTGACCCTCGGTGCCGGCGTGGGCATCTTCTTCCTGCTGCCGCTGTTCGTCGCTTCGGTGACGACCGGCGGGATCGAGAACGGACTCGTCCAGCATCTGGTCGAAGGACTGATCCGGGTCGCGATCTTCCTCGGCTACCTCGTGGTCATCGGCCGGTCGCCCGATATCCGGCGTGTCTTCCAATACCACGGCGCCGAGCACATGACCATCCACGCGCTCGAGGCCGGCGACCCGCTGACGGTCGACGCGGTGCGCAAGTACCCGACCGCGCACCAGCGCTGCGGGACCGAGTTCCTGGTCATCGTCATCCTGCTGTCGATCGTCGCGTTCTCGCTCGTCGGCCGGCAGACACCGGTCGTCATGGTCGTCAGCCGGATCCTGCTCATCCCGGTCATCGCGGCCGTCGGCTACGAGATCCTCAAGGCCGGTGCCCGCTACCGCGCCAACCCGATCGTCAAGGTCCTGCTCTATCCGGGTCTGCTCGTCCAGAAGATCACCACCAAGCGGCCGAGCGACGACATGATCGAAGTCGCGATCGTGTCCATGGAGCAGGCCCTCGAAGCCGATGGCGAGACGGTGCCGGCCGGCTCTGGCGACTTCGAGCGGCGCCCGATGGACTTCGACGGCCCCGCCACCGACGATGCTGCCGCGGCGACCCAGGCGCAGATCCCGACCACGACCATCATCCCGACAGTCCCGACCGACTCGCCACCCGGGCGATGAGCGATCTCGACGCCAAGCTGGCCGAGGTCGCCCGTCAGTACGACGAGATCCAGGCCGAGTTGTCGCGCCCGGAGACCTCCACCGACCCCCCGGCGATCCGGCGGCTCGGCCAGGAGCTGTCGCGTCTCGAGCCGGTGGTCGAGGCCTTCCGCCGGCTCCAGGCCACGCGGGCCGAACTGGCCGGCGCGCGCGAGCTGCGCGAGGCCGCCGACGCGGACGACGAGCTGCGCGTGATGGCGCGCGAGGAGATCGCCCGCCTCGAGACCGACGAGACGCGGCTGGTCGAAGACCTCAAGGTGCTGCTCCTGCCGCGTGATCCGAACGACGGGCGCGACGTGATCATGGAGATCCGGGGTGGAGCGGGGGGCGAGGAGGCCGCCCTGTTCGCCGCCGAGCTCTACCGGATGTATGTCCGCTACGCCGAGCGCCACCGCTTCACGCCCGAGCTGCTGAGCATGAACGAGACGGGGATCGGCGGGATCAAGGAAGCCATCATCCAGGTCCATGGCGACGGCGCCTACAGCCGGCTCAAGTTCGAGGGGGGCGTGCACCGCGTCCAGCGCATCCCGGCGACCGAGTCGTCGGGACGGATCCATACGTCGACGGTCACCGTGGTCGTCCTCCCGGAGGTCGACGAGGTCGAGATCGAGATCGACGAGGAGCGCGACATCCGCGTCGATGTCAAGCGGGCGTCGGGGCCGGGCGGGCAATCGGTCAACACCACCGATTCCGCCGTCCGGATCACGCACCTCCCGTCCGGTCTGGTGGTCGAGATCCAGGACGAGAAGAGCCAGCACAAGAACAAGGCCAAGGCGATGTCCGTGCTCAGGTCGCGGCTCTACGACCTCCAGCAACAGCGGCAGCGCGAGGCGGATTCCGTCGCACGGCGGTCGATGGTCGGTTCGGGCGACCGTTCGGACAAGGTCCGCACCTACAACTTTCCGCAGGACCGCGTGACGGATCATCGGATCGGCAAGACGGTCCACAATCTGCCGGGCGTGATGGACGGAGACCTCGACGACCTGATCGACGCCCTGGTCATGGCCGAGCAGGCCGACCGCCTCGGGGACGTCGACGGCGCCGCCTGAGACCGTCGGGCGTCGGAGGTGAGCGGCGAGCCAGGCGACTCGACCGGCGGCTTGCTGCGGGAGGGCACCCAGCGTCTCGTGGAGGCTGGCTCGGAGACGCCGCGTCTCGACGCCGAACTGCTCCTGGGTCACACCGTCGGCGTCGGACGGACCGTCGTCCTGGCCCATCCGGAGGCGCCGGTCGGCGCCGACGCAGCCCGACGTTACCGGGCTGAGATCGAGCGTCGGGCCGCCGGTGAGCCGGTCGCCTACATCCGTGGCATCAAGGAGTTCTACGGGCTTGCCTTCCAGGCCGACCGGAGGGCGCTCATCCCGCGACCCGAGACGGAACGGCTTGTCGAGCTGGCCCGTGCGGAGGTCCTGCGGCGTCTCGGCGCGCTCGGGCGCACGCCGAGGGCCGAGCCGCTCCGGATCGTCGACGTCGGAACGGGAAGCGGTGCCATCGCGGTGGCGCTGGCGGTGACCTTGCGCGAT
The DNA here is from genome assembly GCA_035996105.1 of Candidatus Limnocylindrales bacterium. Taxonomy (GTDB): domain Bacteria; phylum Chloroflexota; class Limnocylindria; order Limnocylindrales; family CSP1-4; genus SPCO01. Next base: position 4,891 of record DASYJV010000255.1, read on the forward strand.
CTGCGCGCGCTCGATGGCGTGGCGATCCTGGCCGTCGATGTCTCGCCCGATGCGTTGGACCTGGCCCGGGAGAATGCCGTGGGGCACGCGGTCGCGGATCGGGTCACCTTCGCGCAGTCCGATCTCCTGCCGGCCGGTCGGCACGACCTCGTCCTGGCCAACCTGCCCTATGTCCGAAGCGGGGCGATGACCGACCTCCCTCGGGCCACCTCCTTCGAGCCGGCCCTCGCCCTCGATGGCGGTCCCGATGGGCTGGCGGTGATCGGCCGGCTGCTCGATCGGTTGCCGGCCGTCCTCGTCGTCGGCGGCATCGCGCTGCTCGAGATCGGTGCCGACCAGGGCGACGCCATCGTGGCGCTGGTCACCACGCGGCTGCCTGGCTGGCAGTGCGCGGTCGAGCTCGATCTGGCAGGCCTGCCGCGCGTCGCGCGGGTCGCCAGGGCGTCGGACTGACCCGTCGTCAGCGGTCCCGGCGATGGTCGGGCATCATCGTCCCGTGCCCCCGATCAAGACTCCCGAACCCATCATGCCGATCCGCCTCATCGCGCTCGACATCGACGGAACACTCGTCGCCGACGACCTGAGCATCGGCCCCAGGACCCGGACGGCGATCCGTGCCGCGCGCGCCGCGGGCGTCGTCGTCAGCCTCGTGACCGGCCGGATGGTTTCGAGTGCGATGCGGTTCGCGCGCGAGCTCGAGCTCGACGCCCCGGTCGTCGGCTACCAGGGCGCCCTCATCCGGGCCATGCCGGCTGCTGACTCCGACCGCCTTGGCAAGCTGCTTATCCACACCCCGATGCCTGCCGAGGTCGCCCGCGAGATCGTGCTCTGGACACGTCGACGGGGCCTCGACCCGCATCTCAACCATCTCGAACGGTTCATCGTGCGGGCCGACGACCCACGGGCCGACGACTACAGCACCTTCATGGGCTCCGATCCCGAGCTGGCCGGCGACCTCGTCGACTCGATCCGCAACCCGATCACGAAGATCCTTG
>DASYJV010000256.1:0-2479 GCA_035996105.1 Candidatus Limnocylindrales bacterium
TAGCTCCTGGGCAGGGCTGCTGCGCACGGTCGCGAGACCCTACAGGCCGGTCATCCTCGCGCTGCACCCGGGGACCAAGGCGGCGCTCGAAGCGTCCAGCGAGTCGCTCGGCCCCGATGTCTCCGTGGTTGAGCCGCTCGGCTACCGAACCTCGTTGACGCTGCAGCTCCATGCCGCGGCCGTCCTCACCGACTCCGGCGGCGTCCAGCGAGAGGCAGGCTGGCTCGGCGTGCCGTGCCTGGTGCTGCGATCCACGACGGAATGGGTCGAACTGATGGCCGCGTCCGGCGGCCAGATGACCCTGGTCGGTCTCGACACCGATCGGGCGGTCCGGGAACTCGTCCACTGGGCGCCGATGGGCGAGACGCGCGGGCTCGCCGCCGCCAGGGCCAGGAACCTGGCGATCCCCTCGGCCGGCGCGGCAGCGGCCATCGCCGACCGGATGGCCGCCGACGCGGAGTCGCTCAAGGTCCCCGCCGAGGGCGTGACGACGGTGCCGGTCCCGGCCGCGGTCCCGGTCGCGAGCGACGTCGCGAGGGGCACCGGGGATGAAGGGCCGCCCCGCTCCGATCGAGTCGGGATCTGGACACGGCTCGGTCGCCGGCTTTCGATGATCCTGGGCCGGTCCGACGAATGACCCGATGACTCCGTGGGACTGGCAAATATGGCACTGGCTCGCGCCTCATCCGTCCACCGTCGCCGGTGCGTGACGTCGTAACGGCTCGCTCGCGAGCGCAGCGCAGATCGCGAACCCGCTAAGCCACAACACCGGGAGCGCGAGCGTCGCCGCCAACGGCACCGTCCAGCGCCGATCGGTCAACCCGCCCCAGATCACGAGGACGCCGGCGACCGGGAGCCGGATCCACAAGGGTATGGGAATCTGAAACTGCGCCACCGAGCCGCCTTCCGGCGTCGAGCCGAGGAACGCGAACCACTGCGCCCACAGCCCCCCATCGACCACCACGGAGATCGCGACGATCGCGGCGGTGACCCCGAGCGCGATCCCGAGCGAGCGCCATTCTCGACGCACCGCGAACCACAACAGACCGACTCCGGGCGTGACCTTGGTCAGCAGCACGAACGCCCAGGTCCAGGGATATCGGAACCCGAGGGCGATCGCTGCGGCGAGCCACAGGTGGATGTTGCCGTGATAGAGCTCGAGCGCCACCGGCGGCAGCGCCAGCAGCCAGATGACGCGGATCCCGCGACCGCCAAGCCAGATGACATTGCCCAGGAGCAGGGCCAGCCACAGCCACAGGAACGTCGGCCAAGGGAGCGACCCGAACGCGTCGAACAGCCGGGCGATCGGTGGCGCGTAGTTGAACGCCCCGAGGCCACCGACCCCGATCTGGTATGGGTCCGCGCCGTTGACATTCCAGTAGGCGAAGGCATCGAAGCCCACCGTCCGTGCGATCGGAGCCTCGATGACGAAGAGGTAGACCGTGAAGAGGAGACCGACGATGACCGCCCCGTCGCGGATGGCTCGTCGAAGCGGCGATCGCCGTACTCCCAGGGTCACGGAGACTCACGGTCCGGGCGCCCGGGCTCCCGAACGGCCGCCTGCAACGTGGACAGCTGGTAGAGGAGGAGGCGCGGGGAGACCAGGACCGAGGCGACCACGGCCAACGCCCAGCCTGCCCGGGTGGGCGCCAACCGAACCGCGACCGCCAGAAGGCCGACCACGAAGACGCCCCACAGGAGCGGCGAGAGAGCATAGAGCGACCGGTTCTGGATGTTGCCCACCTGACCCAGGTCCGAGAAACCGATGAAGGCGATCGTTCCCGCGGGTTCGAGGAGGTACGACAGGAGTGCGAGCGCCACCAGCCACGCGGCGAACCGCCCGATCGATCGCCAGTCGCGCCGCCCGACCCAGTAGATGGCGGCGACGACGGGCAGCAGCTTCAGCTGTCCCGCCAGCGCGATCGCCCAGGGGGAGCGGAGCGCGAGCAGGAACGTGACCGCGACCTGCGCCTGTCCGACCGCGAGGCTCCACGCGATCGGCGCGGCCAGCCAGCCCGTCACGATCCACGTCCAGCGGTTTCGGAGGCCCAGCCGAACGAGCGTCGCCGCGAACAGTACGAGCAGGAATCCCTCCCAGACGAGCGCGGCGGCCTCGAACGGCAAGAGTGCCAATGGTCGGAAGGCGATCGCGAGGAGGGGCGGGTATCGGTAGAACCCCGGGTCGTCGGTCGTGGCGGACTGGACGTAGAGCGGCAGCGCCGCGTTGAGACGGGCGCCGGCGTCGTAGTAGGCGCGCACGTCCGCGAGCGGGTCGAGCCGAAGATGCAGCACGAGCGTGTCGAGGCCGATGATCAGCCCGAGGACGCTCGCGGCGACGAGGATCCAGCGGACGCTCCTGGACCGAAAGGCGGGAGCGACGTCGGCCGTCATCGGGGTCATCGTACCGGGCCGGGGCGAGGCTATCGTTACCGGGTGACCCCATCCGGAACCATCAGCGATGTAGCTGGACGTCCCCCGC
>DASYJV010000257.1:0-5002 GCA_035996105.1 Candidatus Limnocylindrales bacterium
CAGTTCGGCAAGGGCGACAAGTATTTCGGGGTCGCGACCGTCCTCGCGACGCTGCCCGGTCTGCCGATGCTCGGCCATGGCCAGGTCGAGGGCTTCGGCGAGAAGTACGGGATGGAATTCCGCCGGGCGATGCTCGATGAGCGACCGGACCCATGGCTTGTGGAGCGCCACGAACGCGAGATCTTTCCGCTCCTCCACCGCCGGTCGTGGTTCGCCAGGGCCAGCGACTTCCTGCTGTATGACGTCGTGACGGCCAGTGGCAACGTCGATGAGGCGGTCCTTGCCTACTCGAACGGGACCGGCCGGGAGCGCTCGCTGGTCGTGTATCACACCCGATTCGGGTCGACGAGCGGGACGATCCGCGACTCGGCGGCGTACGCGCGCAAGGCGGCGGACGGCTCCAAACGAACGGTCCGGCGCTCGCTCGCCGAGGGCCTGGGGCTGCCGAATGAGCCGGGGGCATTCGTGGCCTTCCGCGATTCCCGGACCGGCCTCGAGTACATCCGTTCGTGCCGCCAGATCTGGGAGCAGGGTCTGGCGGTCTCGCTCGATGCCTACGGGGTGTCCGTCTTCTGGGAGTTCCGCGAGGTCTGGGACGGGGTCGCCGGTCAGTGGCATCGTCTGGCGGCGCGGCTCGACGGCGCCGGCGTGTCGTCCCTCGACGAGGCCCTGCGCGGTCTCCAGCTCGAACCGATCCACGCCCCGTTCCGGGCGATCTTCGCCGACGGTCTCACGGTCGCGGTGATGGACGGCGTGGCCACGCCGGACCAGCTCGATACGCTGGAGCAGCGCTATCTGGCCTTCCTCGCGGCGATCGCGGCGGGGACCGGCGTCGATGGCGATCCGGCGCCGCTCGCGGCCGAGATCCGGACGCGGACCGAGCGGGCCTTCGTGGGGATGGCCGTCTCGGCCGAGGATGCGGGATTCCTGGCCGCGGCGGCGGCCGCTGCCGAGACGGCCGATGCGCTCGACCTCGATCCGGCGGAAGCGGCCAAGGTGGACCACGGGCTCGACCGGCGGGATCGCGCCACGCTGCTCGCCTGGCTTGCGCTGAGTCGGACCGGCGCGCTGGCACGCGGCGCCGATGTCGGAGCGACGAGTCTCGCCTGGTATGACGAGCTGCGAGTCCCGGGGGCGCTGGTGGCGGGGCTCCATGACACCGGGTTCGGCGAAGGCGAGGCATGGGCCATCACGGACCAGGTCCGGGTCCTGCTCGCGCTGCCCAGGCCGTCCGCGATGCGCGGGGCAGCGAAGCAGACGCCCGCCCGGCTGCTCGAGGCCTGGCTGCAGATCGAGCCGATCCGTGCCGCCCTCGGCGTGAATACCTGGGAGGACGTCGAATATCTCGACGGCTACCGGTTCAACGAGCTGCTCGACTGGGCGCTCCGCCTCGACGCGATCGACGCCACCGGACCGAGGGCCGCGGCGATCGTCGCGGCCAGTAGCCGGGTCGTGGCCAGACTTGCTGCGGCGGCCGAAGCCGTCGGCTATCGGACGGATCGGTTGCGCGAGCGCCTGGCGGGATCCGAAGCCGCCGCTCCGAGAAGGCGCGCTCTCCCGACGACCGCGAAACCGGCGGCGCGGCCGCTATCCGAGCAGGATCCGCCGCAGGGCTGACGTCGGGGGCGACCCGTGCGCGAGCACCGATTCGAGGTGTGATCGGTAGGTGAAGCCCGGTGTCTCGCCGAACCCGCCGACGAGCCGCGGCTCCGGGACGGCGGCTTCTCCACGCGGGTCGCCCGACGCGATCGCCGCGCGGCGACGGACCTCGCGTTCGATCTCCCACATCTCGAGGGACCCGGCGAAGTAGGTCGACAGCTGGGTCGACGAGAGACGGGCGCGATCGAACTTGGCCCGGGCCTCCGCCTGCTCCTGGAAACCGCCGTCCACCATCAAGGCGACCGCCTCCGCCTCGGTCATCCCCTCGCAGTGGATCTTCGCGTCGATCATCGCGTTGGTCACCGAGCGCAGGTAGAACTTCCAATGGACCAGGAGCAGGGCCGGATCGTCGGCGCCGTAGCCGACATCCATCATCACCTGGGTGACGTAGACCGCCCAGCCTTCGGCGAACAGCCCGCTGCTGAAGATCGACCGAACGAGCGACGGGCAGCGGTTGGCATAGACGCCCTGGAGGTAATGGCCAGGGACTGCCTCGTGGATGGTCAGCAGCCGGAGCATCCGGTCGTTGTCTTCGCGGAGATAGGACTCGCGCTGTTCGTCGGTCCAGTCGTCCGGTGTCGGGGTGATCGCGAAGAACGCCTTCTGGCCCTTGTCCAGCGGACCGGGTGACGACAGCATGGCGCCACCGAACGCACGCAGGAAGACCGGTGTCCAGCGGATCACCAGGGGTTCGTCGGCGAGACCGAGGAGGTCCCGCTCGGCACAGAACGCCTCGATCCGGGCGTTCTCGGCGCGACAGAACTCGAGCAGGTCCTCGGGCTGCTGGTGCTCCCCTGCCACGGCGTCGAGGACGCCGCGGACGACCCTGTCGTCGTCATCGGGGAGCGGCTCCTCCGGTCGCCAGGTCGGCCACAGGTCGCGTGCGAGCCGGACGAGCTCGGCACGGACAACCACGAACTCGCGTTCCGCGCTGGCCATGATCCGCTCCGGGGTGAGTGTCTCGGAACGCATCGTGTGGCGCATCTTCGCCGCGAACAGCTCCCGACCGAGCCGACCGTCGCCCTCGCTGGCGGGGAGGACGACCTCTCGCAGGTGGCGCTCGAACGCGGCGATGGCCGTCCGGGCGGACACCGCGGCCGCGGTCAGGCGGGGCGACACGGCTTCCACCGCAGGCTCGGTCGCGGCGGCCTCGGCGGCAGCGGCCAGGGCGTCCACGATCAGCTCGTCGACCCCGGCGAGCCGCTCGAGCGCCGTCACGGTCTGGAACCGCCCGACCGCTCGTCCGGGATGGCCGACGAGCGTCTCGCGCGCCGCGTCCAGCACGGCCGGTATCCCCTCCAGCCGACCGGCCGTCGATGCCAGCCGCTCGGCCAGCGGCGCGAACTCTCGCGCCTGGAGCGTGAACAGGCCATCGCCGAGGAGGTAGACCCATTCGAGCGGGTTCCAGGCATCCTCCCGCAGCTCCGTCTCTGCGAACTCGGCGGCATCGAGCTCGCCGATCAGCAGGTCGCGGTCGATCGCCTCGTCCGGTGTCAGGGCCGTCAGCTCGCGGAACGTGGCCAGCCAGCGAACCGTGAAGGCCGACCGCTCGGCCCGCCCGGCGGCGGTCAGGTCCGGCCAGCGATCGTCGTGCCGGTGCTCCCCGATCGCCGTCGCGAACGTGGGGTTGAGCCGAAAGAGCTCGGCCAGGAACGTCTCGAGGCGAACGGGGAAGTCAGACATCCGCACAGTCTACGAGGGGTCCGTGCGCCGGCTCATGCCCCGGCGCGCGGCGCCCGCCCGAGTCGCCCGGATACCATCCGTCCATGACGATGCAGACGTGGGTGGAACCGGTCGTCCTCGAGGGATCGCGCGTCCGGCTCGAGCCGCTTCGCGCCGATCACCTGCCGGATCTCGAGCTGGTCGCCTTCGACCTGGCGACCTGGCGGTGGACGATCATGGGCCCGCAGGACCCGGCCGGGCTGCGGCGCTGGCTCGAGACCGCGCTGACCAACCAGGAAGCCGGCTCGGAGCGTCCGTTCGCCACCATCGACCGGGCCAGCGGGCGGGCCATCGGGAGCAGTCGGTTCATGTCGATCGTGCCCGAGCATCGACGGCTCGAGATCGGCTGGACGTGGGTCGGCGCGGCCTTCCAGCGCACGGGCGCCAACCGCGAGGCGAAGCTCCTCCAGCTGACCCACGCCTTCGACACCCTCGGCGCGAACCGCGTCGAGTTCAAGACCCACCATCGAAACGAGCGCTCCCGCAACGCCCTGGTCGGGATCGGCGCCACCTTCGAGGGAGTCTTCCGCAGCCATTCGATCATGCCCGACGGCTCGATCCGCGACTCCGCCTACTTCAGCATCATCGCCGAGGAGTGGCCGGCGGTGAAGGGCGCACTCGTCGCGGGTCTGGCCCGCTGACCGACCGAGCGCGACGAAGGTCACCCCGACCTTGACCGCGCCACCCTCGCTGGGGGACTCTCTTCGGCACCAGGTCGTGCATCGCTCGGAGGCAATGCCTTGAGAGGCTTCATCGTCGGGACCATCGTCACCGCCATCGCGTTCTTCGTCCTGACCAGGTTCCTGCCCCAATTCGTCAGCTACAACGGCCAGCTGGTCGGCCTGCTCGTCCTTGCGGTCATCTTCGGCCTGGTCAATGGGCTGGTCGGCCCGATCGTCCGGACCCTGGCGTTCCCGCTGACGTTCATGACGATGGGGCTCATCGGCTTCGTCATCAACGCGGGGCTCCTGCTCGTGACCGCCGCATTCGCGACCGGCGTCGGGCTCGACCTGAAGGTCGGCGATTTCCCGCCGACGCTCCTGTCCGCCGACACGCTCGTCTCGGCGGTCATCGGCGCCGTCGTCCTGAGCATCGTGAGCACGATCGTCCGGCTTGTCATCCCCGACTGAGCGCGACCAAGGGTCGATCGGCGCCGCGGGTCTGCCTGCCATCGCCGACGCCCTCCGCCGGGCCGCGGCCGCGCACGGGACACCGGCCTACGTGACGGACCTCGCGACGCTCGACCGGGATGCCGCCACCGTTCGCGCCGCGTTCCCTGATCCGTGGAGGCGCCAGTACTCGGTCAAGGCCAATGACGTCCCGGCGATCGTGGCCGAGGTGACGGCGCGCGGCTTTGGGGCGAACGTCGTTTCTCGCGGTGAATGGGCGATCGCCACCAGTGCCGGCGTCCCGAACGAACGGATCACTCTCGAAGGCGTCGGCAAGACCGACGCGGACCTGCGCGCCGCGATCCGGGCCACCAGCCTGGGGATGCCCGTCGCCTGGGTCGCACTCGAGTCTGCGGACGAGGCGGCGGTGCTGACCCGGATGGCCCGACGGGCCGGTCTGGGTCGGCGCGGCCGGCCGGCCCTGAACGTTCTCGTGCGGCTCAACCCGGACG
>DASYJV010000258.1:0-1624 GCA_035996105.1 Candidatus Limnocylindrales bacterium
GGCCCGGTATTCATCCTCGGTGAGCAGGATGATCTCGTCCTTTGCCTGGCTCAGCTCGACCGTCACGCCCTTGAAGTCGAAGCGCGTCCCGACTTCACGTCTGACCTGGTCGAGCGCGTTCCGAAGCTCCTGCTCATCGAAATCGCTCACGACGTCGAATGATTGCTCCCCTGCCATCGAGCCTCCTCTCCCTTACCCGGCCGAGTCGGGCGCCACCTGCGCCCACTCGCGGAAGCGGCTGATCCGATCATCCGGTGCGATCTCGGCCGTCAGGAAGCCTGCCACCCTGGTGATCTTCCCGTTCGCTCGGCCGTTCCATGCTGCGTGCCAGGCCGCGAGGACGGTGTTCCCCGAGACCCAGTGGCGCTCCACCGTGAATTCCACGTCCCGCTGCGTGTCCGCGGAGGACAGGAGGAACGCCCGGAGGGCATTGTGGCCGACCAGCGGGGCTCCGAACGGGTCCCCATGGTACTCGGCATCCTCGCTGAACAGCGCGACCCAGGCGTCGCCATCGAAGGTCTGCCACGCCCGGCCATACCGCTCGAGCAGCTCGGCTGCGCCCGCGTAGTCGATCATCCCCTGCCCTCCAAACGTTCGAGCAGCCGAGTGCCGATGCGGTAGCTTGCTCCACCGCCCATCACCAGGACCACGTCGCCGGGGCGAACCTCCAGGGCCAGGCGATCCGCCGTCGCTTCCACCGATCCCGGCGCCAGCACGGTCAGATCGGGGCGTCGTGCCGCGACCGCCCCGGCCAGGATCTCCGCGGAAGCGATCGTCGTGTCCGGGTCACGCCCGGCCCAGACATCGGCGACGGCCACGGCGTCCGCCCCGGACAGGGCCTCGGCGAACTGATCGAGCAAGGCCGCGGTCCGGTGATAGGTCAACGGCTCGTAGACAGCCCAGACCCGCCGGCCAGGCTCGCGCTGCCGGACTGCCGCGAGCGTCTCGCGGATGGCCGTGGGGTGATGGCCGTAGTCGTCATAGACCACCACGCCGGCCGCCTCCCCCTTGCGCTCGAGCCGGCGCCCGATGCCCTCGAACGTCGCAAGGTGGCCACCGATGACGGTCGGCCCGAGTCCCAGGCTGGACGCCGCGGCGGCGACCGCCAGGCCATTCGCGGCGTTGTGTCGGCCGGCCGTGGGAAGTCGGGTCGTGATCGGGCCTGCCAGCGGATCGAGCCCATGGATCTCCAGCGTGGTCGAGGTCGGATCGCTGGCGATCACCCGCCCGAGCAGTGCCGTCGCCCGGCCGCCGGCCGTCGCGAACCGCTCGGCGATCGCGCTCGCGTACCCGCCCAGTCGTTGTGGGGCCTGATCGACCAGCGCATACGCGATGACCGACCCGGACCAGCCCGCCAGGCGGCGCAGCAACGCCTCGACACCGGGGTCGCCGACGTTGGCGACAAGCCTCGCGTCGACGGGGCCGCGACGCAGCCAGGCCTCGAACGCGTCGACGACCGCGGTCTCGTCGGCGAAGACGTCCGGATGGTCCCACTCCGCGCTCGTCACGATGGCGAGGGCAGGACGGTATGGGTCGAAGTTGCCGGCGTACTCGTCGGCCTCGACGACGAACGCGTCGCCGCGACCCCAGCGAGCCGTCGCCGGCGGCCCACCGGTGATCGACG
>DASYJV010000259.1:0-5326 GCA_035996105.1 Candidatus Limnocylindrales bacterium
CGCGCTGGCGAGCGCGATATCCCCGACCGGCCAGACGTCCGCCCGGCCAAGCACCATCAACAGGTAGACGGTCGAGGTCCATGGCCCGATCCCGGGGACGGCCTGGAGAGCGAGGTGGGCGGCCTCGTCGTCGAGCGCCGCGAGGGCATCGAGATCGAGATCGCCCGATCGGATCGCCTCCGCCAGCGCCCGACCGTAGCGCGCCTTCTGGCCGCTGAACCCGACCGTCAGCAGTTGCGCGTCGGACAGCGCGAGGAACCTCGCCGGCGTGAGCGGGTCCACGAGCGCGACGAGGCGATCGAAGGCCGCCCGCGCCGACGCCAGCGAGACCTGCTGCTCGAGCACGATGTGGAGCAGCGTCGCAAAGCCGGGCTTGCGGTCCCAGAGGGGCGGCAGACCGTACCGGGCGACGATCCCCGCCAGATCCGCATCGCGCGTGGCAAGCTCGGCGACGGCGATCGCAAGGCCCTCGGCGGCAAGCGGCGGGATGACGGCCGATCCGCTACCCGGCGACCGCGCCACTGGCTCCGAACCCGCCGGACGGCAAGGGGTCGAACGGCCGTCCCTCGGCCCCGCGCAGCCAGGCCCGGGCGTTCTCGCCGAGCGAGGGCCGGTGGTACCCACCTTCCTGGAGGATCACCAGGCGCCGGCCGAGGGCGGCGACCCGGCGACCGATCTCGTGGTAGACGTCGGTCGTCAGCGCGAAGTCGCCGATCGGATCGAGTCCGTAGGTGTCGAAGCCGAGCGAGACCACGATCACCGTGCCGGGCACTGCCGCGATCGATTCCAGGGCGCGATCGAGGGCGTCGAGATAGCCGGCGTTGGTCGCGCCCGGGGGGAGTGGCAGATTCACGTTCTCCCCTGCCCCGGCGCCCTCGCCGATCTCGTCGGCGCGACCGAGGAAGTACGGGTAGGCGCGATCGGGATGGGCATGGATGGAGACGTACCGGACATCGCCGCGGCGCCAGAAGATCTGCTGGCTGCCGTTGCCGTGGTGGTAGTCCACATCGAGGATCGCGACGCGTTCGCCCGTCGCCCGGACGATCGCCTCGGCGGCGATCGCGGCGTTGTTGAAGAAGCAGTAGCCGCCGTACATCGACCGCGCCGCGTGATGGCCGGGCGGCCGACAGAGCCCGTAGACCGACGACGACCCGCCGAGGACGAGATCCACCGCGGTCAGCGCCACGTCAACGGCCGCGCGCGCCGCGATGTAGGTGCCGGCGACGAGCGGCGCGGCCGAATCGAGACCCCAGAACCCCGCCCGTCCGCCGGCATCGACCGGCTCGCGGACGAGCCCGGCGATGGCGGCCTCCGACATCCCCTCGAACATCGACCGGTTCGGATAGGTGTCGGCGGTCAGGAACGGCCGGCCCAGTCGTTGCGCCCGAAGCTCGGACCAGGCGACCTCGAGGAATCGGACCAGGGCGGCATCATGGATGGCCGTGATCGGCTGGAGGCCGTGCTCGGTCGGACCCGACACCGCAAAACCGCCATCGGCTTCGAGCGCGATGCGGATCCGCTCGGCCCGTTCGGCGACCTCATTGGCGGGGACGGGGATCCCCAGGTTGGTCTCCACGGTGATGTCGTGCCCGAGGTGCGCGGGCGAATAGACGACCTGCATCGGCTTCCTTCCGGGGCGCTTAGCGTTGGGTCTCGGCGGCCATCGACAGGATCGCATCGCTGACCGCATCCGGACGGTAGCGCATCAGGTTGTGGCCATCGCGACCGAATGAGACGACCTTGATCCGGCTCCGACCGGCGGCCATGCGCGCCGAGGAGGCGGCGGCCAGCGCCCGAGCCCTCGAACGTTCCTCGTCATCGGCGGCGGCCAGCGCGAGGACCGGCGCCGGTACCGCCGACAGGGTGGCGATGGGGTCGTAGCGGAACATCGCCCGAACGCTCGCCTCGAGCGCGTGCGGACGGGTCGCCGGGACGACCTTCCCGGCGTGCGTCTCGACCACGGTCGCGCGCGCCGCCCGTTCCTGGTCCGCGTCCCACGTCGCCGGGTCGAAGCCCGCCCGATCGGCGAGATAGGCGCTCATCGAGCGCATCACCTCCGGCGGCTCAGCGACGCCGCGCAGGAACTCCTCGACGTCCATCGCGCTCGCGACCTCGAGCGCCTCCCAGCCGCCGTCGACGAGCACCAGCCCGGCGCAGCGGTCGCCGAGCTCGGTCGCGGTCCACGCCGCCACGATCGCCCCGAAGCCGTGTCCGGCGAGCACGATGCGGTCGCCCAGCCGGGAGAGCAGACCGGACCCCTCGGCGGCCGCCAGCACGTCACCCGCCAGATGCGATGGGTCATAGCCCTCCGTCGGGGCATCCGAAAGGCCGTGACCGCGAAGGTCCATGGCTACGACGCGGTGCGCCGTTCGGATCCGGCGCGCGACCGGCGCCCACGACCAGGCCGTGTTCGCCAGGCCGTGGATGAGCATGACCCCGGGTGGTGCGTCGTCGCCGCCCCAGTCGAGGAAATGGATCTGGTCGCCCGGGTCGACGATGACCACGAACCCTTCCGGCGCGGCGTCGGGATCCGGGGACGGGACTTCCTCCATCCCACCTAGGATACGGGCGCCATGGCCAAGCGCCGCCGCGGATCGCGCGCCATCCGACCCCGTTCCCGCCATCGTCCGTTCGACGAGCTGGTGGGGGTCGCCCTCGACGCGATCCCGGAGCCCTTCGCCACGGCACTCGACGATGTCGCGATCCTCATCGCCGACGAACCGACCGCGGAGCAGCTGCGCGAGAACGAGGTCGACGGGGAGGACACCCTGTACGGCCTCTATGAGGGTGTCCCGCGCACCGAGTGGGGAGCGGACCTGGCACCGATCCCGAACCGCATCACGCTCTTCAGGCTGCCCCTCGAGGCGGACTTCGCCGACCCGGAGGATCTTGCCGACGAGGTGTGGCTGACCGTCGTCCACGAGCTGGCCCACCACCTGGGCATCGACGACGAGCGGCTCGAGGAGCTCGGCGTCGACTGACGTCAGGGTGCGCCGGTCTCCGCGGCTCCGGGCAGGGTCCCGGCCCCTTCGAGCAGCGCACCCAGCCGCCCGACGTCGACGTTCCCGCCCGACAGCACCACGGCGACGCGCTCGTCGTCGCGGATCGGGATACGGCCGGCGAGGACCGCCGCCAGTGCCGCGGCGCCTGCCGGCTCGATGACCTGCTTCAGGCGCTCGACCGCGAACCGCATCCCGGCCAGGATCGTGGGATCGTCGAGCAGGACGATGCCATCGAGATAGCGCCGGCACATCGCCATGGTCCACGTCCCGGCGAACGGGGCATTGAGACCGTCGGCGACGCTTTCGGGCTGGATCTGCACGATCTCGTTGCGCTCGAGGGCGAGGCTCATGACGTTCGACCGCTCGGGTTCGACGCCGTACACCCGTGCGGCCGGCCGCCGCTCCTTGACGGCCGCCGCGATCCCCGAGATCAGTCCGCCTCCGCCGACTCCCACTACGACGACGTCCAGATCCGGCAGGTCCTCCAGCAGCTCGAGACCGATCGAGCCGTGACCGGCGATCACCGCCGGATCGTCGAACGGCGAGACGAACTGGAGTCCTTCCGCGTCGCGGAGCCGCTCCATCTCGGCGAGGGCCTCCCCGATATTCGATCCATGCAGGATCACCCGCGCTCCATACCCGAGACACGCCTGCACCTTCGATGGGACCGCCGCCGCCGGCATGACGACCGTGATCGGCACGCCGGCGGTCCTCCCGGCCCAGGCGTAGGCCTGACCTGCGTTGCCGGCCGACAGCGTGATCGCGCCGCGCGCCCTGGCATCGTCGGATAGGGTGACGATCCGGTTGGTCATCCCCCGCGACTTGAACGACCCCGTCTTCTGCAGGTGCTCCGCCTTGAGCAGGAGCCGGCCATCGCGCGGTCGGACGCCGCTGGCCGCGGTGGTCCAGCGGCCGGCCGTCTCGGAGCTCAGCAGGGCGGTGCGATGGATCCGGCCGGCGATCCGTTCCCGAGCCGCCAGGATCTCGTCGAGCGGGACGACGTGAGCGGCGGCGTGAGGCATGCCGGCGAGTATGGCACGCGGTCATGGCCGTCGAGGGCACCGACTTGCGTGTTTGCGCAAGCGTTGATATCGTTCTCGCGATGTTGGATCAGCTCCCGGTCTCGGCCGAACGCGAACGCTTGCGCTATGCCGCGGTCGGTCGGGCCCTGTCGGACCCGAAGCGACTGTGTGTCCTCGAATCGCTCGCGATCGGTGAGCTGTCGGTGACGGATCTCAGCGAGCGAGTCGGCTGCCAGGTCCCCAACATGAGCCAGCATCTGGCGGTCCTCCGGAGCGCCGGCCTGGTGACGACGCGCCGCGAAGGCAGCACCATCTTCTATCGCCTCGCCGACCCGCGTGTCCTCGAGGCCTATCGACTCATCCAGGACATCGCGCGCTAGACGCGCAAGTACGCGCTAGTCGCGTAGGAAAGGGGAGCGGATCCCATGGCGGAGATCAAGGTCGCGACCGACGCGAATTTCGAGGAGCTCGTGCTCAAGTCCAGCCGACCGGTCGTGGTCGACTTCTGGGCAGCCTGGTGCGGCCCATGCAAGATGGTCGCGCCCGAGATGGAAAAGCTGGCCGAGAAGTACGAGGGCGCGGTCGACGTGGTCAAGGTCGACGTGGACGCCAACCCGGCCCTGTCGCAGGCCTTCAACATCCTGAGCATCCCGGTCATCGCGTTCTTCAAGCCCGGCGCACAGCCGCAGGGCGTGGTCGGCTTCCGGCCGCTCGAGCAGCTCGAGCAGTCGTTCAATCTGGCCGAATACGCTGTGGCCACACCCGCACCGGCGCCGGCGGACTGACGCTCGACTGAGGGCTTAGTTCCGCGGCTCCAGCCGGCGATGCGCTGAGGCGAACCAGGCGAGGGCCCGATCGGCCGCGTGGTCGTCGAGGTCCGCCGGGGCGAAGGCGACCCAGCCGGGCCCGCGATCCGACCGGGTGACGTCGGGCGTGCGCGCGGCCGCGTCGGCAACGGCCGGGTCGAGTGCGAACCCGGCAACGGAGCCATCGGGCGTGACACTGGCGAACGCCCGGCCGGCGCGCATCCACGTGACCTCGCCGTCACGGCCCGCCTCGCGAACGGCCCCGGGCAGGTCGCCGGTCGCATCATCGAGCAGCTCGCGCAGGTTCACGGACCGGCGGCCGCGGCGAGCACGGCCTCGAGGTCGCGCTGATGCGCCTCGTAGTGCGTCGTGGTCTGGCCGAGGATGAAGCGCTGGTGCTCGGCGTGCTTGAGCCACCGCGATTCGGGAACGACCGTGAGGTATCCGCGCACCTCGCCCGGGACGGTCCGGAACCGTTCCCGCAGCTCCGACATCG
>DASYJV010000260.1:0-3797 GCA_035996105.1 Candidatus Limnocylindrales bacterium
AGCCTGTGGCGCCGGCTCCTCCCGGCCCGGAGCTCGGGTGGCCTGTCCTTCTTCGACGACAACATGCTGGTCTCCGCCGTGTCACAGCTGCCCGCACTGGCGCTTCCACCGCTCGGCGGCCTGCTCATCCTGCTGGGCGCCTACATCCTCCTGATCGGCCCGATCAACTACCTCGTCCTGAAGCGGCTGGACCGTCGGGAGTGGGCGTGGGTGACCATGCCCGTGCTCGTGATCGGCTTTGCCGCGGCCGCCTACGGCATCGGCGCAGCGCTGCGGGGCAGCGAAGTGATCGTGAACCAGATCGCCATCGTGCGGGGAGCGCCGGGCAGCACCGACGGCGCGGCCCAGATCTATGTCGGCGTCTTCTCGCCGTCGCGCACCGTCTACCAACTCAGCGTTCCCGGCGGGGCGCTGTTGTCTGCGCCGATCAACGAGGTCTTCGGTGGCAGCGGAAGCGGCGCCGCGAGCCCGCTCGACGTCCTGCAGGGCGACCCCGCCCGGGTCCGCGACCTGAGCGTCGGCTTCGGCTCGCTCCGGACGATCCGTGCCGAGACGCCGGTCGCGGTCCCGCTGATCCAGACCGACATCATCCTCGAGAACGGACGGCTCAAGGGGACGATCACGAACGCCTCGAGCCAGCGTGTCGACGCACCGGCCATCGTCCTCGGCCAGACCGTCGCCGTGCTCAAGGACCTCGAGCCCGGTGCGTCGGTGGCCGTCGACGTCCCGGTCCAGTCCGGGCAGATGGGCCAGAGCCTTTCGGACAAGGTCGTGGGGATGAATTTCGCCGATCCCACGACGACGACCCAGCCGACCGCCCAGATGATGGTTCGCCACAGCATGGTCGACCAGCTCACCTTCGATCCGATGTTCGGCACGAGCAACGTCCTGTCCTCGGATGGGCCGGTCGTGATCGCATGGGGCTCGACGGATCTCCTCACCGTCGAGGTCGCCGGCCAGCGACCGCGCCAGATCGGCAGCATCCTCTATTACCTGCCGGCGAAGCTGGCGGTCAGCGGCCTCACGACGTTCCGGTCCGACCTCATCCGCTCGACGGTCGTCGCCAGCGACGCTGCACTGTTCAGCAAGGACCCGTCCTCGGTCAGTTTCGGGCGCGGATCGGCGACCATCGCCTACCGGCCGATGGCGTTCGAGGGCAAGCTGAGTCCGACGGAGCTGGCGATCGGTCTCAACTTCGGCGACCCGAGCCTGACGATCCCGACGCAGCCGGTCGCGCCGCTCGCGTCGAACCCACCGATCTGCCCGAACCCGCCGACCAAGGCCTGTGGACCGGTCAACAGCGACGGACTCGCGGAGGTCGAGGTCTTCGATGTCACACACCAGGCCTGGAAGCGGCTTCCTCACCTCAACGCCGGCATCCGCTACGCCGTCGCCGACCCGGCCCGGTATGTCGATCCGACCTCCGGCTCGGTGCTCGTGCGCTTCGTCAACGACCGCTCCGACGGGGTCGGGTTCTCGGTCGATCTGTCCATCACGGGGACGGTCCGATGAGCGCGATCATCCGCACCGAGGGCCTGGTCAAGCGCTACGACCGGACGCTCGCCGTCGGTGGCATCGACCTGTCGATCGAGGCGGGCGAGATCTACGGGCTCGTCGGACCGAACGGCGCCGGCAAGACGACGACGCTGCGGATGCTCGCCACACTCCTCCGACCCGACGCCGGCCGCGCGGAGATCGACGGTTGGTCGGTCACCCGGAACCCGAGCGAGGTCCGGCGCGTCCTCGGGTTCATGCCGGACGCGTTCGGGGTCTACGACGACATGAAGGTCTGGGAATACCTCGATTTCTTCGCCCGCTGCTACGGCCTCCCGGCGGCCGGGCGACGGCGGATCATCGCGGACCTGCTCGAGCTCGTTGATCTGGGTGAGCGGCGCGACGCCTACGTCCAGGACCTGTCGCGCGGCATGCAGCAGCGGCTGTGCCTCGCCCACGCACTCGTCCACGACCCGAAGGTGCTCCTGCTCGATGAGCCCGCTTCCGGCCTCGATCCCCGGGCGCGAATCGAGCTGCGCGAGCTCCTGCGCGAGCTCCGCTCGCTGGGCAAGACCATCGTCATCAGCAGCCACATCCTGCCCGACCTCGAAGAGCTGTGCACGAGCGTCGCCATCGTCGACCGTGGGCAGGTGCTTGCCGAGGGCCGAGTGTCGGAGATCGAACGCCGATTGCGGTTCGGGGCTGTCCTGCGGGTCCGGGTCCTGCTCGAAGGCGAGGCGCTGGAAGCCGCACGTGAGCGGTTCGCGAGCGACCCCGATGTGGCGTCCGCGTCGGTCCTGTCCGATGGCACCATCGAGCTCGGCTTCCGGGGCGACGACGCGGCTTCCGCGCGGCTGCTCGCCGAGGTGGTCGGCGCCGGCCTCCCGATCATCAGCTTCGCGCGCGCTGCGACCGATCTCGAGGAGCTCTTCCTCCAGTTGACGGCACGCGAGCCGAACCCGGTCGCAGCGGCGTAAAGGGAGCACGATGTCCGACGAAGGGGCCGAGATGACCGAGACGACCGAACCGCTCCTGCCGCCCGAGCCCGCGGTCGAGGCCGTCGCCACGTCGAGACGTCGGCGGCGACCGTCGCTCCTGGGTCCCTTCCGGCGTACCGGAGGCGGCGTCGCGGCGGTCGGGGCAAAAGAGCTCCGCGGCCGGATGCGCGGACGACGCGCCTTCCTGATCCTGAGTCTCTACCTCGTCCTCCTCGCAGGCTTCGCGTGGATGGTCGAGTTGATCATGGAGCGCGGCTACCAGTCGACCTCCGGGGCGAACGGGGCGTTCGCGACCGCGGCCATCGGCCAGGGCATCTTCGCGGCATTGTTGATGCTGGAGACGCTGCTCGTGGCCTTTCTCGCCCCGATGGCGACGGCCGGGTCGATCAGCCTGGAACGCGAGAAGCAGACCCTCGAGATGCTGGCCGCGACCCCGATCACGTCGGCGGCGATCGTCCTCGGCAAGCTCCTCAGTGCGCTGGTGTATGTCTGGCTGCTGATCGCCGCGTCGATCCCGCTGACCGCCGTGGTCTTCGTGTTCGGTGGCGTCGCACCCGACGACCTCCTGCATGGCTACCTCGTCCTCGTGGTCACCGCGCTCGGCCTCGGTTCGTTCGGGCTGCTCTGCTCGAGCCTGGTCAAGCGGACCCAGGCGGCCACCGCGATCACGATCTTCGGGGTGCTTGCGATCAGCGTCGGATCGCTGTTCGCCATCGTCTTCTGGCAGGCGTTGTCGACCGTCCCCGACACCCGCAATAGCGGGGTGGGTACGATCCCGGGCTCGGCGCCGGCCCCGCTCGTCTATCTCAATCCGTTCCTGGCACAACTTGACGTGGCGCCTGCGGACGCACTCTGCTCGAGCAGCAACGGGCTGCCCTATTACTGCCGCTTCCGCGAAACCTTCCTGGGCAACCGGAACGGGATCGTCTTCATCGATGGCAACGGCGTCATCAATGGCAAGGTCCTGCCGGTCCCGGCGAACGTGTTCCCGGTCGGAGGCGGGATCGATGTCAGCGGCCCGGTACCGGTAGCGGGCACGGGCGGGGGCGTCGGTGTCGGCGTGGGCGGGCCCGCGGATGTCGTCCCATTCGGGGCCTCGACCGAGGCTGTCTGGGGAAAGACCGTGATCGCGTGGCTCGTCCTCTCGGCGGTCTTCCTGGCGCTCGCAATCCAGCTCGTGTCGCCGACCCGGCGCTGGCGCGGCCGCCGCCCACACGTCCGGCGCCCGCATCTCCGCGGCCGGCGTCGCGCGGCCGGGGGAGTCGCGTGACCGCCGTCCCGATCCGACCACGACGGATCCGCAGG
>DASYJV010000261.1:0-5705 GCA_035996105.1 Candidatus Limnocylindrales bacterium
AAGGCCGACCGCGACTACGCGCTGTCGACCCTGCGCGCCGCCCGCCAGGCGGGTTCACGCACGCTGGTCCTGTGCGATACCAACGGCGGGACGCTCACCAACGAGCTCGTGGCGATCGTCCAGGACGTCCGGGCGACGCTCGAAGCCGATCCGGCGGCACCGGCCGTCACCTGGGGGATCCACACCCACAACGACGCCGACCTCGCGGTCGCCAATTCGATGGCGGCGGTGGCGGCCGGGGTCCGCCACGTCCAGGCGACGATCAACGGCTATGGCGAGCGGGCCGGTAACGCCAACATGGTCAGCATCCTGGCCAACCTCGCGCTCAAGACGCCGCATCCGCTCGTCCCCGCGGGTGGTGGCGACCTGGCCGGTCTGACCGAGCTGTCGCGCTCGATCGCCGAGATCGCCAACATCACCCCGAACGACTACCAGCCCTACGTCGGGCGCTCGGCCTTCGCGCACAAGGGCGGCGTCCATGGCGCGGCGGTCGCCAAGGTCGAGCGAAGCTACCAGCACATCGATCCGACCGCCGTCGGCAACGCCGGACGCCTGGTCGTCTCGGAGCTGG
This sequence comes from Candidatus Limnocylindrales bacterium, assembly GCA_035996105.1. GTDB lineage: Bacteria > Chloroflexota > Limnocylindria > Limnocylindrales > CSP1-4 > SPCO01. The sequence goes on from DASYJV010000261.1 coordinate 572, forward strand.
GCGGTCGCGCCAATATCTCGATCCGGGCGGAACAGCTCGGCCACCAGCTCGAGGGCGTCGTCGACCCGCGCGAGCTTTCGAAGCTCATCAAGCAGCTCGAGGCGGACGGGCTCGCCTTCGAAGGCGCCGAGGCGAGCTTCGAGCTCCTCATCCGACGCCACGCCGCCGACTACATGGCACCGTTCCGGATCGTCGACTACACCTGTCTCGTCGAACAACGCGACGGCCGTGAGCTCCTGGCCGAGGCCACGGTCAAGGTCGAGGTCGACGGCGAGACCCTCCACACGGCCGCCGACGGCAATGGCCCGGTCAATGCCCTCGACGCGGCGTTGCGCAAGGCGCTCAGCGCCTTTTACCCGGGCATCGACGAGGTCCACCTGGTCGACTACAAGGTCCGCATCCTCGATGGCGGGGCGGCGACGGCCGCTCGGACGCGGGTCATCATCGACTCGATGGATGGCGCCCGGACGTGGTCCACGATGGGCAGCGACACGAACATCATCGCGGCCTCCGCCTCGGCGCTCGCCGACTCGCTCGAGTACGCGATCTGGAAGTCGGGGTCCGAGCTGCGACGTCGCGACGAGCGCCAGTTCACGACCGCACCGGGCCGCGACGGGGCGCCGATCCCGCCCAGGATCCGGGGCGCGACCGCGACCCCACGGAGGTGACCCGATGACCAGGACGTCCGCCACGCCCGACAGCCAGGAGGCGTCGCTCCAGCTCTCGCGCTGGACGGCGACGTCGGGGAGCAACGCCCGCAGCCGCGGCGCGGTCGTCATCGCCTCGGGCGACCACGAATGGCGCGCGTCGGCCGAGGGGATCGGTGCCATCGATGCGCTCTATCGTGCGGTCGATCAGGCGCTTGCCGGCGTGCTCACCGGTCACCCGCGGCTCCTTGCCTACGACATCCACGCCCTCGGCGAGGGGACCGACACGGTCGGTGCCGTCGTCGTCCGGATCGCGCCGCCGGACATCGGCGGCGAGCGCGGGAGCGGGGAGTACCGCGGCGAGGCGCGCGGACCGAACATCATCGCGGCCTCGATCGAGGCGTACATCAGCGCGCTCAACGCGTTGCTCGCGGAGGCCCATTGGTCCGGCGCGACCGAGGCCGCCGGCAATCGCAGGGGCAAGGCGGTCTCGGCCGGCAAGGCCCGCGAGCAGCGCGCCGACATCGATGAGGCCGAGGCGCCGCACGACACGACAGCCTGGTTCGAGCGCTGACGCTCCCAGCGTCGGGCAAGGGGCGGCGCCGCTAGACTCGGGCGCGATGACCGATCGACCGATCGCCTACGCCGGGGAGCCCGGCGCCTTCGCCGAGGACGCCGTCCTGGCCGCGTACGGGGACGTGGCGCGCGTCTCGACCGGCGGCTTTCGCGAAGTCTTCGAGATCGTGGCCTCGGGCGTCGCCAGCGCCGGCGTCGTTCCGATCGAGAACGTCATCAACGGCACGGTCCGGGAGAACTACGACCTCCTGCTCGAACACGACCTGCGGATCGTCGGTGAGGTCGTGGTCCCGGTGCGGCTCTGCCTGGCGGCACTCCCCGGCCAGACGCTGGCGGAGATCGAGCGCGTCTACTCGCACATCCAGGCGCTCGGGCAGGCCGAGACATTCCTCCGCCAGCGCCCGTGGCAATTGCTGACGACGTACAACACGGCCGGGGCCGGCAAATCGATCGTCGACCGCGGCGAACGTGGCGCGGCTGCCGTCCTCTCGCCGCGGGCGGCCAGCCTGTTCGGCCTCGAGATCCTTGCCGACGAGGTCGGCGACCTGCCGGGCAACCGGACCCGGTTCGTCGTGCTCGCGCGCCCCGACGCCGGCCGGACGACGATGGCAGCCGAACCCGATGCAGCGCGTCGGACGACGCTCGTCGTCGCCGTCCGGAACGAGCCCGGGACGCTGCTCCTCGTCCTGCGCGTCTTCGCCGAGCATCACCTGAACATGAGCAAGATCGAATCGCGACCGAGCCGGGAGCGCGCCTGGGAATACGTGTTCTGGGTCGACCTCGACGCGGACGATTCGGAGCCCTCGACCCAGGCCGCGCTGAACGCCCTCGTTCCGGTGACGGCGATGGTCAGGGTCCTCGGCAGCTATCCGAAGGCACGCGAGACGTGACCCGGGGCGATCGGGCGCTAGACCGCCCGGTTGCGCAGCTCGTCGCGGATCTCGGTCAGGAGGACCTCCTCGGCTGACGGTCCGGCGGGCGGAGGCGGCTTGATGAACAGCCGGTTCACGACGTAGACCACGAGCATCACGACGAAGAAGACGATCAGCGAGTTGATGAGCAGGCCCCAACCGATCGAGACCACCTGGCCGGTCTTGGGATCGACGCCCAGGACCGTCCGGATCGAGGAGAAGTCGACGCCGTTCAACGCGAAGCCGATGGGCGGCATGATCACGTCGTTGACCAGCGTGGACACGACCGCGCCGAGCGCCGTGCCGACGACGACGCCGATGGCCAGGGCCAGGGCGTTGGACTTGGTGACGAACTCCTTGAACCCACCCACGATCGCGTCCCTCCATCGGCCGACACTGGTCTGACCAGGGTCGGGCCGATGATACCCTTGGCCACCCCCGCGAACACACTCGGTGAGCCCCGGAGGACCCATGGACCAGGCGTTCCACGACGCGATGACGGCCGGCTATGCGCTGACCGAGCCCGGGATCGTGCTCGGCAGCCCGATGCTCGGCGCGGAGCTCGACAACGATGTCCGTATCCAGGTCGCGCTCAGCATGATGAACCGTCACGGGTTGATCGCCGGCGCCACCGGGACCGGCAAGACGAAGACGTTGCAGCTCATGGCGGGCCAGCTGTCGAAGGCGGGCGTTCCCGTCTTCGTCGCCGACATCAAGGGCGACCTGACCGGCCTCGCCGCACCCGGCGACGGGACCAACCCGAAGGTGATCGAGCGGGTGGCCTCGCTGGGCTGGACCTTCCAGGCGTCGGGTCATCCCGTCGAGTACCTGTCGCTGTCGGGCAAGCTCGGCGCCCAGGTCCGCGCGACCGTCCACTCGTTCGGGCCGCTCCTGCTCGGCAAGGTCCTGGACCTCAACGCCACGCAGACGTCGATCCTTTCGCTCGTCTTCAAATACTGCGACGACAACGACCTGCCGCTGCTCGACCTCAAGGATCTCGCGGCCACGCTCAAGTACCTGTCGTCCGACGACGGCAAGGCGATCCTCGCCGATTACGGAGGGATGTCGAGCGCCTCGGTCGGCGTCCTCCTGCGCTCGATCGTCGTGCTCGAGCAGGAAGGCGCCGACATCTTCTTCGGCGAGCCCGAGTTCGAGGTCGAGGACCTCCTGCGAACCACGCCCGAAGGCGAGGGGATCATCAGCATCCTCGAGCTGTCCGACGTGATGGACCAGCCACGTCTGTTCTCGACCTTCATGCTCTGGATGCTCGCCCAGCTCTACGAGAGCCTCCCCGAAGCGGGCGACCTCCCGAAACCCAAGCTGTGCTTCTTCTTCGACGAGGCGCACCTCCTGTTCGACGGCGCGACGGACGCGTTGATGGAGCAGGTCGAGCGGACGGCCCGGCTCATCCGGTCCAAGGGGGTCGGCGTCTATTTCGTGACCCAGGCGCCGACCGATGTCCCCGCACCGGTCCTGGCCCAGCTCGGGAACCGGGTCCAGCACGCGCTCCGAGCATTCACGCCCGACGACGCGGACGCGCTGCGCAAGACCGCCCGTACGTTCCCGACCACGACCTTCTACGACGTCGAGAAGACGATCACCTCGCTCGGTATCGGCGAGGCGCTCATCACCGTCCTGTCGCCACGCGGCGTCCCCACGCCACTGGCGGCCACCCGTCTCCTGCCGCCGGACTCGCTGATGGCGCCGCTCGACGAGGTCCAGTTCCGCGGACGCATCGCGACGAGCCCGTACCTCGCGAAATACGGGACGACCGTCGACCGCGACAGCGCCTACGAGCGGATCACGGCGCGGATCGCCGCGGCGCGCGCGGCGGCGGGCGAGGCGGCCGTCCGGGCCAGCGTCGCCCCGACGACGGCGACCGGGATGAATACCATGACGCCGGCCCAGCAGGAACGCGAGATCAACCGCCAGGCGAGGGAGCTCGCGGCAGCCCAGCGGGCGGCCGAGCGCCAGCGGAAGGCCGAGGCGACCGCCCAGCGCCAGGCGGACCGGGCCCGCCAACGGACGATCGACACGGCGATCCGGACGGGCGGGCGGGTCGTCACCTCGCGGCTCGGGCAGGACCTCGTCCGAGGCGTCTTCGGGACCCTGTTCGGTGGCGGCAGGAGCCGCTGAGACCAAGCCGGAGCCGCGGTCGACCCCGCGCTACTCGATGATCAGGTCCTTGGGCAGATCGGGCTCGGGGGGATAGTCGGGCTTCAGGTCGGCGATCGCATCGGCGAGGATCGTCGCGACGGCGAGGTTGCGGAACCAGTTCCGGTTCGCCGGGATGACGTACCACGGCGCCCACGCCGTCGAGGTCTTCGAGAGCGCGTCGTCGAAGGCGGCCTGGTAGCTGTCCCAGAGCTTCCGCTCATCGAGATCGGCCAGCTTGAACTTCCAGCGTTTCTTGGGATCGTCGTAGCGCTCCTGGAGCCGCTTGCGCTGCTCGTCGCGATCGATCGTGAGGAAGAACTTGACGATGGTCGTGCCGCTCTCGGCCAGGGTTCGCTCGAACTCGTTGATATGGCGGTAATGCTTCGACCAGACGCTGCGCGGCGCGATGTCGTGGACCCGAACGACGAGGACTTCCTCGTAGTGCGAGCGGTTGAAGATCCCGATCTCGCCCTTGGCCGGCGTCCGCTGGTGGACGCGCCACAGGAAATCGTGGGCGAGCTCGTCGCTGTTGGGCACCTTGAACGACGTCACCGGGCAGCCCTGCGGATTGAACGCCTCCATGACCTTGGCGATCGTCCCGTCCTTGCCGGAGGCGTCGATCCCCTGCAGGACGACGAGGACCGCGTGCTTCGATTCCGCCCACAACCGTTCCTGCAGGTCGCGCAGGCGGTCGAGCTGCACCTGGGTCGCCTCGATCGCCGAGGCCTTGTCGTGGCCAAGGGTGGCTCCCGGATCTCGCGACTCGAGCCGAACGCGGGTCCCGGGCCTGACACGGAGCGCGTCGCGCAGATCGGAATGATCGGGCATCGTCGTCCTCGTCTC
>DASYJV010000262.1:0-6466 GCA_035996105.1 Candidatus Limnocylindrales bacterium
CGATCGCGGCCGACGATGAGGTGGCTCCCGAAGCGCCGGCACCGACCGAGGTCGATGCATCCGGCGAGGTGACGGCCGAAACCGACGCCACCGAGGCGACGGAGCCGGCCGCGAGCAGCGAGGCGACCGCGGAGCTCGAACCGGTCGAGGCCATCGACGCCACCGCTGCCACGACGGAGCCGACCGAATCCCCCGCGCCGGACGAAGCGGTCGAGACGGAGACCGCCGTCGACGCCACCGCCGACGGCGGGACGGGCGACACGGTCACCGCGCCCGAAGCCACGGAGGAGCCCGCCGAGGCACCCCCGGCAGAGGCACCGACAGCGTCGACCGCCAAGAGCAAGAAGGCCGACACCGAGGGCTGACCGCCGAAGCGGCTGTCGACGACGGGCCGATCATCGGCCGGTCGTTTCGTTTCTGGCCAAGGCCCCATGCATCCGGTGGGCCACCCCGGACGTTGGTACGGGTAGACGACGGTCTCGCCCCGCGCAGACTTGCCGCCGGGAGCGGCGTGCTAGCATGGCTCGAGCGCACTCCAGTCAGCGCTCGGGGAAGGAACAGGCGTTCGATTCGATGGATCGCTTCGACAAGTTCACGGATCGCGCGCGCAAGGTCCTGACGCTGGCTCAGGACGAGGCGCAGCGGTTCAACCACAACTACATCGGCACCGAGCATCTGCTGCTCGGTCTTGTCCGCGAGGGCGAGGGTGTGGCCGCGCGCGTCCTCGAGAACATGAACGTCGAGCTGGCCAAGGTCCGGACGGCGGTCGAGTTCATCATCGGACGCGGTGATCGGCCGGTCGTCGGCGAGGTCGGGCTCACGCCCCGCGCCAAGCGAGTCATCGAGCTCGCCATCGACGAGGCCCGCCGTCTTGGCCACAACTACATCGGCACCGAGCACCTGCTGCTCGGCCTGGTTCGCGAAGGCGAAGGGATCGCCGCTGGGGTGCTCGAGTCGCTCGGGGTCAACCTCGACAAGGTCCGCCACGAGGTCATCCGGGTCCTCTCCCAGAGCTCATCGGCCGGCCCGACGCCCGAGACCAAGCGCGCGAGCAAGACCCCGACGGTCGACCAGCTCGGCATCAACCTCACCGACGCCGCCCGGGCGGGCAAGCTCGATCCGGTCATCGGCCGTGACAAGGAGATCGAGCGGGTCATCCAGATCCTTTCCCGGCGCACGAAGAACAACCCGGCACTGATCGGCGAGCCGGGTGTCGGCAAGACCGCGATCGCCGAGGGCCTGGCCCACCGGATCGTGGCCGGCGACGTCCCCGAGACGCTGCTCAACAAGCGCGTCCTGACGCTCGACATCGGCTCGCTCGTGGCGGGCACGAAGTACCGTGGCGAGTTCGAGGAGCGGCTCAAGAAGATCATCGAGGAGCTCCGCAACACGAATGACGCGGTGCTCTTCATCGACGAGCTCCACACCCTCGTGGGCGCCGGCGCGGCCGAGGGCGCGATCGACGCGGCCAACATCCTCAAGCCGCCGCTTGCCCGTGGCGAGCTCCAGTGCATCGGTGCGACCACCCTCGACGAATACCGCAAGTACATCGAGCGCGACGCGGCGCTCGAACGACGCTTCCAGCCGGTCATGGTCGAGGAGCCGACGCTCGAGCAGTCGATCGACATCCTGCTCGGCATCCGCGAGCGGTACGAGCAGCATCACAAGGTCACGATCACGGACGAGGCGGTCAAGGCCGCCGTCGACCTGTCGATCCGATATATCACCGATCGCCATCTGCCCGACAAGGCGATCGACCTCATCGACGAGGCCGCTTCGCGAGTCCGGCTGCGCCACGCGTCCGCGCCGCCCGCCCTGCGCGAGGCCCAGAAGGACCTCGAGCGGATCACCAAGGAGAAGGACGCGGCGATCAACAACCAGGAATACGAGGAGGCAGCGACCCTGCGCGAGGCGGAGGCCACCGCCCGCGAGTCGGTCGACACGCAGCGTGCCGAATGGCAGTCCCAGGTCTCCGGCGACCAGCCGACCGTCGACGAGGAAGAGATCGCCCAGGTCGTCGCGATGTGGACCGGCATCCCGGTCACCCGCATCGCCCAGGAGGAGTCGCAGCGACTGCTCAACATGGAGGAGGCGCTCCACGGTCGCGTCATCGGCCAGGAGGAGGCGATCGGGATCGTCTCGAAGGCCGTCCGCCGCGCTCGAGCGGGGCTCAAGGACCCCAAGCGACCGATCGGCTCATTCATCTTCCTCGGGCCGACCGGCGTCGGGAAGACCGAGCTGGCCAAGGCGCTCGCCGAGTTCATGTTCGGCAGTGAGGACGCGCTCATCAAGATCGACATGAGCGAATTCATGGAGCGGCACAACGTCAGCCGCCTGGTCGGTGCCCCTCCGGGCTATGTCGGCTTCGACGAGGGCGGCCAGCTGACCGAGGCGGTCCGGCGCAAGAACTACTGCGTCGTCCTCCTCGACGAGGTCGAGAAGGCGCATCCGGAGGTCTTCAACATCCTTCTCCAGATCCTCGAGGACGGCCACCTGTCCGACGCCAAGGGTCGCCGCGTGGACTTCCGGAACGCGATCATCATCATGACCTCGAACCTCGGCGCCAAGCAGCTCCAGACGAACTCGAGCCTCGGCTTCCGGGCGATGGGCTCGACCGACGCGAACCGCGCGGAGAGCTCGTACGAGCTGATGAAGGAGAAGGTCGCCGCCGAGCTCAAGCAGAACTTCCGGCCCGAGTTCCTCAACCGGATCGACGCCACGGTCGTCTTCCGCTCCCTGACGGTCGAGGAGATCGCCAAGATCGTCGATCTGATGCTGGCCCGCGTGCGCGACCAGCTGCGAGCGCAGCAGATGCAGCTCGAGGTGACGGAGGCCGCCAAGGAGCACATCATCAAGCTCGGCTATGACGTGGCTTATGGCGCGCGTCCCCTGCGCCGCGTGATCCAGAACATGATCGAGGACGTCCTGGCGGAGCATCTCCTGCTCGGGAAGTACGAGCCCGGCTCCACCATCATCGTCGACAAGGATGCCGAGGCCGGCCTCGACATCCACCTCGCCGAGCCGCGCACCCCGGTCGAGGCGCGGTGAGCCGCGCCGCCCGTACGGCGGCCTAGCGATGGCGCGGCCGCAGAGCCGCTTCGTCTGCCAGTCGTGCGGCGAGTCCTTTCTGCGCTGGGAAGGGCAGTGCCGCGTCTGCGAGGGCTGGAACACGCTCGTCGAGACGGTCGTCCACGAGCCCACCCGGTCGGAGCGGTCGATCGCCCGCGGCCGTGGGGCTGGTGCCGCTGGAGCCGAGAGCCTGGCATCCATCGTCGAGACCGACCTCCCGCGGCTGAGCCTGGGGATCGGAGAGCTCGATCGCGTGCTCGGTGGCGGGCTCGTCCCGGGGTCACTCGTGCTGGTCGGGGGCGAGCCGGGGATCGGCAAGTCGACACTGCTCCTCCAGGCGGCCGCCGGGCTGACGCGCGGGGCCGGCGGCGGGCACGTCCTGTATGCGACCGGTGAGGAATCGCCGGCCCAGGTCCGCATGCGCGCCGCGCGCCTGGGGCTGCTGACCGGCCCCTCCGCCCAAGGCGTGCGGGTCATCGCCGAGCATGACGTCGGGCGGATCGTGGACGCCGCCCGCTCCGAGCGCCCCGGGCTCGTCGTCGTGGACTCGATCCAGACGGCGACGATCGATGACCTGGACGGAGCCGCCGGCAGCGTCGGGCAGGTCCGCGAATCGACCCTCCGGCTGATGGACCTTGCCAAGGGCGATGGCATCGCGGTCATCCTCGTCGGCCACGTCACCAAGGACGGCTCGATCGCGGGACCCAAGACCCTCGAGCACCTGGTCGACGCGGTCGTCAACCTCGAGGGCGAGCGCTACGCCGCGCTGCGCCTCCTGCGCGCGACAAAGAACCGCTTCGGGTCGACGGACGAGATCGGCGTCTTCGAGATGGCGGAGACGGGACTGCTCGAGGTGGCCGATCCGGCCCGAGCCTTCCTTGCCGACCATGGCGGCTCGGCGCCGGGGAGCGTGGTCGCTCCGACGCTCGAGGGCAGCCGGCCACTCCTCGTTGAGGTCCAGGCGCTGGTCAGCCCGACCAGCTATGGCAATCCGTCGCGCAAGGCGAGCGGCCTCGATCCCAACCGGCTGAGCCTGCTCATCGCGGTGCTCGGCCGGCGCGCCGGGATCGCCCTCGGGAGTCACGACGTCTACGCCAACCTGGCCGGAGGGCTGTCGGTCGCTGAGCCGGCGCTCGATCTGCCACTGGCCCTCGCCCTTGCCTCGTCATCGCGCGACCGACCGATCCCGGCGAGCACCGTCGCGATCGGCGAGGTCGGTCTGCTGGGCGAGCTCCGGGCGGTGGTCGGGCTCGAACGCAGGCTGCGGGAGGCCGCCCGGCTTGGCTTCGAGCGGGCGATCGTCCCCCGGCCGGCGGCCAGGACCGCCATCCCCGACATCGTCGGACTCGAGGTCGTCTCCGTTGGCACGCTGCGCGACGCGATCGAGATCGCGCTTTCGGACCGCCCGTCCATCCGTGGCGAGGCTGTCCCGGCGATGCTAGGCTGACCGCCCGGTCGGGCTGCGTACGGCCAGCGTCGCCGGCGCGCTGAGGAATGCATTGATCCGCTTCATCCGTGTCCTCGGGGCGGTGCTCGGCGGCGCCATCGGGCTCGTCCTCGCCGTCACGGGCGAGGGCCTGTTCGCGCGCAGCGACAACGCTGGTGCCCTGGTGGCCGCCTGGGTGATCGCATGGATCGTGGTCGGGTTCGCGATCCTGCCCTACCTGACGGTCGTGCCCGCCACCTGGCTGGTTCGCCGCGTGGAGGAGCTGTCGACGGCCGAATTCGTGGCCGCCGTGCTGGGCCTGCTCATCGGGCTGCTCATGGGCCTCCTGCTCGGCGCGCCCCTGGCGGGTCTCGCCCAGCCCTGGGGGACCTGGCTGCCGCTCGGCGTCTCGATCCTGTTCGGGCTGGGGATGCTCGGGCTGACGGTCGCGAAGCGGAAGGATCTGCTGATGGCCGCCGAAGCCGTCGGCCTGGTCAGGCCGCCATCCGCCGACACGGCCGGCCCGACCCGTGGCGAGCCGCGCATCGTCGTCGATACCAGCGCCATCATCGACGGCCGGATCGCGGAGATCGTCGAATCCGGGTTCATCTACGGCACTCTCGTCGTCCCGCGCTTCGTGCTCGACGAGCTCCAGCACATCGCCGATAGCTCGGACACGCTGCGGCGCAACCGGGGGCGGCGTGGGCTGGAGATCCTCAACCGCATGCAGAAGGAGCCCGGGACCCCGGTCGAGATCGTCGAGGACTCGGTCCCCGAGGTCGTCGAGGTCGACGCCAAGCTCGTCGCGCTGGCGCTCAGCCGAAGTCGCGTCATCCTGACCAACGACTTCAACCTCAACCGGGTGGCCGAGCTTCAGGGCGTTCGGGTCATGAACATCAACTCGCTGGCGAATGCCGTCAAGCCGGCGGTCCTCCCCGGCGAGGAGCTCCATGTCCGGGTGATCCAGGAGGGCAAGGAGGCGGGCCAGGGCGTCGGCTTCCTGGAGGACGGGACCATGATCGTCATCGAGGGTGGCGCCCGCCACATCGATCGCGAGCTGGACGTGTCGGTCACGCGCGTCCTCCAGACCGTGGCGGGCCGGATGATCTTCGCCCAGCCACGACTCGATTGAGCGGATCGTCCGCCCCGACCCCGGCCGACGCGATCGTGGTCGCCGCGGGTCGCTCGGCTCGGATGGGCGGATCCGACAAGCTCGCAGCAGCCATCGGGGGGCGACCCCTGCTGGCCTGGACGCTGGATGCCTTGACCGCCGCGCCAGGGGTGGAGCGGATCGTCGTGGTGACCGCCGGCGACCGACAGGCCGAGCTGGCCGCTGCGGACTGGCTGCCGGCCAAGGTCATCGACGTCGTCGCAGGCGGGGAGCGGCGGCAGGAATCCGTCCACGCCGGGTTCCTGGCGCTCGATCGTCACGGTGTCGCTGATGAGCGCGGCGTCGTCCTCGTCCACGACGCCGCTCGTCCGCTCGTCGGGCCTTCGCTGGTCGCCGCGGTGAGTGACGCGACGGCGCAGTTCGGGGCGGCGATCCCCGTCGTGCCTATCGCGGAGACCCTCAAACGGATCGATGGGGGACTGGTGGGGGCCACGGTCGACCGGACCGACCTGGCCGCCGCCCAGACGCCGCAGGGTGCCCGCCGCGACCTGCTCCGCGAGGCCTACCGACGGTTTCCCGCCGACGGGCCCACGACCTTCACCGATGAGGCCGCCCTGCTCGAAGCCTGTAGCATCGCGGTCCATGTCGTCGATGGCGAGCCAGGCAACCTCAAGGTGACCTTCCCGGGCGACCTGTGGCGCGTCACCGCCGCGCTCACCGGCGAGCGCGCGGTGCGGACGGGGATCGGCCACGACAGCCATCCGTTCGGACCCGGGATGCCACTCCGGCTTGGCGGGGTCGAGATCGCGGGCGCCCCTCGACTGACCGGACATTCGGATGGCGACGTGGTCCTCCACGCG